>CAYYHL010000025.1:0-12976 GCA_964471775.1 uncultured Clostridia bacterium | reverse complement strand
TAATTCCCGATGATTCTCCCCCTCAGATAAAAGGTACTGAGGCTTTAGAGGAATTGGAAAAGTGGGGGGAAGTTGAGCTTTATAATGAGCGGTCTAGTTCTCATGAGGAATTCGTGGAGCGGATCAAGGGAGCCCAGGTGGTGGTCAACATCAGGGCTTACTCCAAGTTTACCCGTGAGGTGCTGGGTCAATGTTCTCCCGCTCTTGAGCTCCTTTCGGTTCTGGGCACGGGTGTCGATAATATTGAACTTTCTGCTGCCAGAGAATATGGCGTCCTCGTAACCAACACTCCTGGCTTTGCGGCTCCGGCAGTGGCGGAGCACATCCTTGCCTTAATGCTGGTCGTAGCCCGGCAAATCACTGAGCTGGATCAGGGTGTGAAGAGTGGAGACTGGCCCAGAGGCCTGGTGCAGCAGCTCTGTGGCAAAACCCTTGGAATAGCTGGCTTAGGAGCCATTGGCGGTCACCTGGCGAAGTTGGGAAAGGGCATTGGAATGAGGGTAATTGCCTGGACTTTTCACCCTTCCAAGGAGAGGGCTGAGAAGTGCGGAGTTGACTTCGTCTCTTTCGATGAGCTATTCCGGCAGGCGGATGTTGTCTCCGTGAACTTAAGGCTCTCTGATAGGACCACCGATCTTGTGGGGAAGAAGCAGTTCGATCTAATGAAACCTGGCGCTATCCTGGTGAATACGGCAAGAGGGGCTATAGTTAACAAGGAAGCGTTGATAGATGCCTTGACCAGTGGCCAAATCGCTGGTGCGGGGCTGGATGCCTTCCATGAAGAGCCTATCCCGCCCGATGATCCTCTCCTTAAGCTGAAGAATGTGGTCTTAACCCCGCACTCAGCAGGAATGACCCCGGAAACCGTAGAGCGAGGGGCCCGGATGGCAGTCGACAATGTTATTAATTTCTTCAAGGGAAGCCCAACAAATGTCGTTACGTAGAGGAAGACGACAATGAGGACTGTTATTGAGAGCGACGTGCTGGTGATGGGGAGCGGGGGAGCTGGCTGTAGAGCAGCCATCGAGGCTAGTCGGCAGAACGCACAGGTGGTTCTTGTAACCAAGGGGTTACTTGGTAGGTGTGGGGCCACCTCTATGTCCACCACCTCTTACAACGCTGCCTTCGGGCATACCGATCCTGCGGACAGTCCCCTTGTTCATTTCAAGGATACTGTGGTGGGGGGAAGCTTTCTGAGCGATCAAGAACTCGCGTACATTTTGGCCCACGATGCTCCCCAGCGGATGATGGACCTAGAGAGTTTTGGGGCTATCTTTGTGAGGAAGGGATCAAAATTCTTTCAGATCCATAATCCAGGTTCCACATACAGTAGGGTTTGCTATCTTGATGAGATAACTGGCAGGCATATTCTCTTCACCCTGAGGGGCGAGATAATCCGTTATGGGGTGAAGACCTTCCCGGAAACGCTGATCTTCAGTCTCGTGACTGAGGATCAAAAGGTGGTGGGCGCGGCTGGACTGGACATCAGGAGAGGCGATTTTCTTTTCTTCAGGGCTAAATCTATAGTTCTGGCTCTGGGGGGCGCAGGTCAAATTTATCCCACTACCTCCAATCCTTCTGATATCACCGGCGACGGATACGCCCTGGCCTACAGGGCTGGAGCCAAATTGATAGACATGGAAATGGTTCAGTTTTTTCCCTGCGGTCTCACGAAACCTCATCTAAGAAAGGGGCTTTTGGTTCTAGAGCCGGGGGAAGTTGAAGAAGGTAGGCTGTACAATAGATTGGGTGAGAGGTTTATGGAGAAGTACGATCCTGAAAAGATGGAAAAAACCACCAGAGATAAGCTCTCTCAGGCCATATACAAAGAAATATCCGGCGGTCGCGGCAGCCCCGACGGGGGCGTGCTTATGGACTTCTCTTGTGTCCCTCAGGAAGAGCTTACCAAGAGGAGAGATGAAATCGATCGAATAAGAGAATTGACCGGTGTGGATCTTAGGGAACAGCCGCTGGAGGTTGCGCCCACTGTGCACCATTTTATGGGCGGAGTAAAGATTGACGAGGAATGTCAGAGTACTGTCCGCGGTCTTTTTGCTGCGGGAGAGAATGCAGGTGGTGTCCATGGAGCCAATAGATTGTCGGGCAACGCGCTGGCGGAAACACAGGTCTTTGGCGCCCGTGCCGGAGAATGTGCGGCCAAGTTCGCTCTCAAGGCGAGCGGCACCAGTCTCAATTCTAGCCGGGTAGATCAAGAAGAAAAAAGAGTTTTGGGGCTCCTCAACCTGAATGGATCCCTCTCCCCTTCTCGCTTCAAAGATGAAATCAGACACATTCTCTGGAAGTATGTAGCCATTATCAGGAATGGCAGGGACCTTGAGAGGGCGAAAACCGAACTTTCTTCTTTGAGAGAGAGGCTCTGTGACTTGAAGCTCTCCTCATCCAGCACACACTACAATCACGAATGGACAGAGTGTATTGAGGCAGAGAACATGCTGGATGTGGCTACTCTTGTTACGGAGCTTGCCCTTTTAAGAAAGGAAAGTCGGGGGGCTCATTTCAGAGAGGACTATCCAGAGCGAAACGATGAATACTGGTTGAAGCACACTGTGGCCGAAAGGCGCAATGGTAAACTCACTCTCAGTTTGGACCCGGTGAGGCTTACCCGAATGAAGATGGAGTAGTAGGGTGAGAGAAAGAAGCTTGTTCGTTAAGGTGAGCCGATATGACCCATCCCAAGAGATTAGTCCTGTATTTGAGGATTATCGGGTACCCTTCACCAAAGGTATGAGTGTCATCGATGCCCTGAGGTACGTGAGGGAAAACTGTGATCCTTCTCTTGCTTTCAGGTACAGATGTCGGGTGGGCTACTGCGGTTCCTGCAGTCTTCTTGTCAATGGAACTCCCAGGCTCGCCTGCATGGAAGAGATAGACGAGGGGACACAAAGTTTGGTTATTGAGCCACTACCAAACTTCCCTGTTATCAGGGATCTAGTGGTGGATCTGGACGCCCCGGAGAAAAACCTCTTGTCCATCCGGCCGTTCCTGGAGAGAAGAGAACCTTTCCAGGGAGTCTGGCCTCTCAAGGACACAGAATTTGGTGTTCTCGAAGAGCTCTCCAGGTGTATGAGCTGCATGAGCTGTATGGGCTCCTGTCCCGTATTCAGCAGGGTTCCTCAGAAGTTTCCTGGTCCCTGGCATCTCTTGAATGTTGGAAGATTTGCTTTTGACCCCAGGGATGAGGCCGACCGTGCCAGAATGGCTTTCTTTCAGGGTCTTTATCTTTGTGCTTTCTGTGGAAAATGTGAAGAGGTTTGCCCGAGCGAGATACGCATTCCACACCTCGTTATACAGGAGCTAAGGCGGCTGGTGACGCATGAAATGGGCCTTTTGCCTGGCCATAGAGAGCTTGTCGATAACCTCAAGAAGAAGGGTGAAACTCTTGCTTCTGTGGGAAGAACGTTCTTGGAAGAAGCTCCCCACAAGGTCAGTCCGGACAAGATAAACGAAAGAGTCGGACTATTTGTGGGATGTGTCGCCGATGTCATGGAAAAAGATTCTCTCAGAGCGGCAGTAGATATTCTTTCTCGGAATAATGTAGAGGTAGTTATTCCTAAAGACCAGCTTTGCTGTGGAAATCTGGAGCTCTATGGAATCACTCTCAAAGACAGCCGCCAGATAGCCAGAAGAAATGCGGCGAGTTTTGAGAGACAGGATTTGGAAGTAGTTCTCACCGTCTGTCCAGCTTGCGGGTTCTTTCTTAAAAACGGGTATACGGGCGAAGAAGGATTGCTTGAGAAGCAGCCATCCTTCAAGGTAGAGGATATTAACGAGTTCCTGTCTAATTACATAAAGTTCGATCCCAAAGATTTCCGAGAAGTGAACGCTAAGGTAACCTGGCATGATCCCTGTCATCTAAAAAGAGAGCAGAAGATCTTTGAGGAACCCCGCAAAATTCTTCAGATGATTCCTGGGGTAGAATTTGTGGAGATGAGAGAGCCGGATAGGTGCTGCGGTGGCACTCTCAGAGCCTCGGCACCAGATGTAGCCGACCTTCTGGGAATGGACAAATTAAGGCAGGGTCACGAAACGGGAGCTGACTATGTTCTTACTTCCTGCCCTCTCTGTGTCTCCCATCTTTCGGTTTCTCGGGCAAAGGCGAAGATACGAAAACCCCGGGTCATGAATATTCTTAACTTCATAGCTAAGGCCTACAGGTAGCTGGTGCTTCTTCGGAGGAAAAAACAATATGGATCCCTATAAGGAGAAGCTCATTGCCGGCTCTCTTTGCAGTAAGAAAACTCCCGTTCGAGCTAGAGTGGTGGCAGTAATGGACGGAAAACTTCCCCGTCGAGGTCTTCGATTGATAATCTCGGCGACCCGAACCTTGCTTCAGGGGGAGATTCATGAGTTGATAGTTACCGATGAGGAAGGTGCAGCACCGGGAAAGACGGTAAATAGAATTGCCTATGTATGCTTTTTTGAATTGGGGAAGGGAGGGGTAGTGGCCAAGGGTGATAAGGTTGTCTTACAGGGGCAGACCATAGGTGAGATAGTGGGTTTTGATGAGACCCATGCGCCAAACCACCTCAACATCGTCGTGAGATCTAAAGAGAGGTGCAGCGGGGAGGAACTGGGGGTTGAACTGGGAAATAGGCTCACTATTGGCTGAGAAAAGTTTTTACAGAAAACTATGACTATGAATGAGGAGGAGAAAAAATGGCAGATCTTTCAGTGAGCTACGCAGGGATAAAGCTGAAGAATCCCTTACTGGCGGCATCAGCTACAGAAACAAAAGATGCAAAAGCGATGAAAAAGTGCATCGACGCAGGCTTCGGCGGGGTGGTGGTAAAGTCTCTGTACGGCAGTAGCATTGCTATTTCCAGGAAATGGCACCGACCTCGCTTTCAACTTTTGAACTGGCATCCCAGGAGCACTAATCCTCTAAAGGCTCCCGATGGGTTCATTCTATACTCAATTGAGCAGGGTTCTCAGTTTGACTATGAGGAATGGGCTGACGACATTCGACGCACCAGGGATCTTATTGGTGATAGAGGCGCTATCATTGGGAGCATCATGGCCGGAAGTATGAGTGACTGGCCCGAGCTGTGCGAAGCAGTAAAAGACTGCCCGATGGATGCCCTGGAAGTGGATCTTTCCTGTCCTCATATGAAGGAAGTGCACGCAGAGTCTGGGGTAGAGCTTGGAGCTGACCCTGATCACGCGGCGGAGATAGTCAAGATGGTGGTGGAAGCAGTGAAATTTCCCATCATTCCTAAACTTACTCCCCAGACTGCCAACATGGTCCAGGTGGCCAAGAGATGTGAGGAGGCGGGAGCATCTGCTATCACCTCTCACAATCGAATGATGTCTCTTAATATTGACATTGATAGGGCTTCTCCTACCGTGTGGCCCTGCTACGCTGGTTGGGGCGGCCCCTGGATGCTTCAATATTCTCTGGCCTGGATGGCGAAACTGTATCCTGTGGTTAAGGTACCTTTGAGTTTTACCAGCGGGATCTGGAGGTGGCAAGATAACATATCTGCCATTATGGCAGGAGCAACCACGGTTCAATCCTGCACGGCTATCCTGGTGAAAGGATTTGATGTGGTGAAGGAATGGCTGGATAGTATTAATGATTGGATGGACAAGAAGGGTTACAGCTCACCAGATGAGATCAGGGGTGCAGTCCTCGAGAATATGATCCCGGCTAGCGAGATACCTCGTCATCAGCCAGGAGTCCATGCCGAGGTGGATGAAGGAGAATGTACTGGTTGTGGCTGGTGTCCCAAGATTTGTCTCTACGATGCCATCACTGAGGATGAGGATGGGATAGCCAACATCGATCCTGAAAAATGTGATGGTTGTGGTATGTGCTGGCAAGTCTGCCCCAGCAAGGCGATTTCTATAAGTAAGCCCAGTTAGCCCCAGGCGTTATTGAGAGTCCGTTAGTTCTTTGGATATGGATTCACCGTAATCTATGCCCAAAGGGCAATCTTGATTCGCATCTTTGGGTGGCGAAAAAAGGACAGAAACATGCCGGATACATTCGTCGCAGACATGGTGTTGTTAAATGGAAAGATAGTTACCGTAGATGGGGCTTTCAGCATTACTCAGGCAGTGGCCATTAAAGATGGGAGGTTCGTTGCTGTGGGCAAGGACCGAGACATTCAACCACTGATCGGTAAGCACACCAAAGTCTTTAGCTTGTCTGGAAAAACCGTGGTTCCTGGTTTTGTTGATTCCCATATCCACATGGGATGGACAGGATTAAATCTGAATAAGATAAATTTACGGGGGATCTCCTCAATAGATGGGGTACTCGAAGCTATTGAAGAAAAAGTGCTACACACACCAGAAGATCAGTGGGTCCAAGGATTTGGATGGGATGAAGGATATTTTAAGGAAAAAAGATATCCTACTCGGTGGGATCTGGACAAGGTTTCTGGGGAGCACCCAGTCCATTTTGCTCGTGCATATGGACATATTGAGACAATGAACAGCAAGGTACTGAAAATGGCTGGCATCACGAGGAGTACGCCTGAGCCCGCGGGAGGACAAATCTTGAGAGACTCCCAAACAGGTGAGCCTTCAGGCGTCCTTTCCGGACAGGGAGCTCTTAAATTGATTGAAAAGATACTTCCCTACCCTAGTCTCAAAGAACAAAAGGAAGTTATCCGGGCGATAACTCGCAAGTTCAGTGCGGCCGGCATAACCAGTGTATGTGATGGCTGG
Organism: uncultured Clostridia bacterium; assembly: GCA_964471775.1. GTDB lineage: Bacteria > Aerophobota > Aerophobia > Aerophobales > AE-B3A > SOJT01. The sequence continues at coordinate 6,283 of CAYYHL010000025.1, read as the reverse complement.
TGCTATCCCGAGGACTTCCACACCTTTCAGGAAATCAAGGAAGCAGGGGATTTGACAGTTCGGATTTGCGGTATGGTGAAAGTTGATGCAGGGGTAAAACCTGTGAAGGACTGTTTGGCTGATATTGAAGGATGGGGTCCCTATACCGGTTTTGGTGACCATATGCTCAAGATAGGTGGAATTAAGTTAGTTTTGGACGGCGGTATCGGCGGAAAAACCGCCTTGACTCGCACACCTTACGCTGATGATTCCGCTAACTTTGGGTTGCAAGTGATACCAACTTCAGAGCTCATAGAGATCTGTAAGCTAGCAGCAAGAAATAGCTGGCAGGTAGGTGTGCATTGCTGTGGAGGCAGAGCAGTAGACTTGACACTGGAGGCTTACCAGGAAGCACATGCAGACAAGTCTATAAAAAGCAGGCGATGGGTGCTAATTCATGCCTATGAGCCTAATGAGCGCACCTTTGCAGCGTGCAGGAGGTTAGGGATAGTTGTTGCTGCGCAGCCCGTGTTCATACATCTCATGGGACACGCTTTTCTTTCGGGATGGGGCAGGAAGAGAGCTTCGTCTGCTTGTCCTCTGAAGGGTTGGCTAAGTCAGAAGATTCATATTGGCGGAGGTTCGGATTCACCGATGACAACTTATGAGCCTCTGGTAGGCATCTGGGCAGCTGTGAATAGGCGAGTGGAGTTGACGGGAGAGCAGCTTGGAGGTGAGCAGTGCATTCCTGTGAAAGAGGCTCTTCGTATGTTTACCGTAGAAAGCGCTTACCTTACTTTCGATGAAAACATAAAAGGGTCCATCGAACCCGGTAAATTGGCTGATTTGGTAGTCTTGGGGGAAGATATATTATCCATCCCGAAAATGAATATAAAAGATGTTCCGATTCTGATGACGGTCATGGATGGTCGTATTGTGTATGAAGACAAGGCAGTTCTTTGAGACTTGGGGGCATTCTCGATGCTGGTAGAGTACAAAGCGATACATTCTTCTGCTTCGATTTCTAGCTGAGAGGACCACCAGATAAGCGAAAACAACGTGTAGCTTGGACCCATAAGGAGGCACTCATAAGATGGAGGAAGAGGTGCTTGCAATAAATGAGCTGAGTAAGAACTTTGGAGGTTTACGAGCGGTGGATAGGTGTTCGCTGACAGTCGAGAGAAATAGCATCACTGGTCTGATTGGACCTAACGGAGCAGGGAAGACCACCCTTTTTAATGTAATTACTGGTTTCCTGAGAAAAGATGCAGGAGAAGTATGGTTGGAGGGAGAAGAAATCGGGAGTCTTTCACCGCATGAGATAGCTCTAAAAGGTATGGTGAGGACTTTTCAGACAGCCGCTGGGCTTATGCATATGACAGTGATGGAGAATATGATGATGGCTCCACAGGCTCAGGAAGGAGAAAAATTGCACAAAGCCTTATCTGCTACGAGAGACATTCCCATGCAGGAGAAAGAGAATAAAGAAAAGGCAGCCGAAATCCTTGCTTTCATAGGTATTCATAAGAAGAGAAACGAATACGTGGAGGATTTAGCCAGCGCAGAAATCAAATTATTGGAGCTTGGTCGTCAGATGATGACAGGCGTAAAAATGTTCCTTCTGGATGAGCCCATGTCTGGAGTCACCCCCGCCTTTCAGGAAAAAATGGTCAAATATGTAAGAGATATTCGAGAACGCTCGGGGTTAACTTTTTTCATTATAGAACACAACCTGGGTTTTATTCGCCAGGTGAGTGATAGGATCTATGTGATGAACAACGGACAAATTCTATGCCACGGGACCTGGGGGGATGTAACCAGCGATGAGGGGGTCATCGAAGCTTATCTGGGAGGCACCAGATGAGCTTGCTGGAAGTCAAGAATGTAGAGTCAGGCTACGGAAAAACGTCCATTCTCTATGATATGAATCTTGAGATCGAGAAGGGAGAGATAGTGGCTATGATTGGTCCCAACGGTTCAGGAAAAACGACCCTGCTGAGGACTGTTTCCGGAATCCTGAAGGTCAAGAAAGGTCAAATTACCTTCCATGGAAAGCAAATGGAGAATCTTGGACCTGATGAAAGAGTTCGAAGGGGAATCGGCTATGTACTCCAGGACGACAATGTATTCCCAACTCTCACTGTTATGGAGAACCTGGAAATGGGAGCCTATATTCTTTCTCAATTCCAAGATAGACTAAAGGACATATTTAGACTTTTCCCCATCCTAAAAGAGAGAAAAAGACAAAAAGCAGGTACTTTATCTGGAGGAGAACGTCAGATGCTGGCTATCGCCAGTTCTCTACTTCTCACCCCGCATCTTTTAATGCTGGACGAGCCCTGTGGTGGATTGGCTCCCCGGATAGCCCAAGAAGTCTGTGACAAAATCTTGGATATTCACAAGATGAATACTGCTATTCTCTGGGTTGTGGAAAGGGAGATAGAATCGCTTCTCAAATTAGTATCCCGGGGCTATGTGATGGAATCAGGCCAGATTGCCTTCCAAGGGACTCCAGAGGAACTGCTCGGCAATAGAAAGCTCCAGGATTTGGTCTTGGGTAAGCAATAGGCGTAGAATAGTCGGGTGTTCAGGCAAAAAGAGCATATCATTGTGCGATCAGTCTTTTTCCAAGATTACTCATGCAGGCTTTTTTTGAAAGCAGCAGTCGTGTTTACCCCAGTGGTTGTCAAAGCAGAACGGGACAAACTGCGCGCCTCTTCACAGGTGCAAAATATGGGTCAAAACCAAGCAAGGAGGTGATGAGAGTTATTTAGCAGATGTGAGGCCCTGAATGGACTGTATCAGAGGCAAGATCTAGGCGGGCAGTCGAGTCCAACCCGAGAAGAAGAATCTTTCAAAGAACGTGGAACAATTGTTCTTGGGAGTTTAGGGTGAGGAACAGAGGATCTCGTTACATACGGAGGAAAAGTATGAGCAAAAAGAGAACTTTCTTGACAAAGATGTTGGTAGTTTCCCTGAGTTTCATGTTGGCAGTCGGTGTGTCTGCCAGTGTCTCTCCTGCCGCAGAAGAGGAGGTTCGTATGGGGGCTATTGTAGCCCTTTCCGGACCTCTAAGTCCCTATGGACCTGACTGGCTCAATGCAGGTGAGCTGGCAGTAGAAGACATGAATAGAATGGGGGGAGTTTTTGGTCGGAAAGTAAAATTGTTTGTTGAGGATAGTGAGACCGATACCGAAGAAGGTATTAAAGCGGCAAAGAAGCTCATCCCCATTAACAAGGTTATTGCCATTTACGGACCTACCTCTGGTGTTGTGGTTGGTATAATGGATTATGCTGAGAAAAACAAGGTCCCTGTGATTTCTGGTGTTTCCGGAAGCAGCCGATTGGACAAAACCGGCGGGGTATATCAGTATCGAACCGCTCCTTCAGACTCCTATGAGGGCTTGGTGAATGGAGCTTTCATTCTTGAGGAGCTGGGTGTAAGGGAAGCTGTTTTGATAACGCAGAATGATGAAGGGACATTGAGTGTTGCCAGAGGTTTCAAGGAAGCATACGAGAAGCAGGGGGGACGGATACTGGAAGAAGTGGTTGTCAATGCCGGACAGGCGACCTACATGTCCTCGATAGACTTGGCTTTTAAGTCGAATCCCAAAGTGGTGTTGGTATCTGCAGATATGGATGTTACTTCCGTCATCATAAAGGAATGGCGACGAGCAGGCTACGGCGGTAAGTTGGTTTGCGGGAGCGATGTCAGCGACTCAAAACAGTTTGTTGATCTCGTAGGTAAAAGGAATCTCGAAGGGGTGTATTATACGTTCATAGCTTCTGATCCAGACACTATACCCTTCCAGATCTTTCAGGCGAAGTTCAGGAATTTCACGGGCAGAGAGTTAGGCTATGGTGCTGCTAACTGTTATGATGCCATGGCTATTTATCTTCTAGCTCTTGAAGCCGCAGGAGAAGCTTCTGGTGAAGCAATCGCAGAGAATATGCGCAAGGTAGCAAATCCTCCGGGAGTGGTTGTTGGTACAATTGAAGAAGGAAAAGCGGCACTCATGTTAGGAAAAGAGATTAACTATGAGGGTGCGTCCGGTCCATGTGATTTTGATGAGTATGGGAATGTAGCCGGAGGATACGCTAAGTATGTGTTCGATGCAGAAGGAAAAGGAGTGCTGGTGAAATATTATCCAGCGGGGTCCTTAAGCTAAATTTGAGGTCTACAAATGGAGGGGTAGGCTCTCATGATGGCCTACCCCTCCTTGGAAACGACAGGTAATGAGGTAACGATTATGGTTGGCTCAATAATTCAACATGTTTTGTATGGTGTCGTAACAGGCAGCATACTCCTTCTGGGAACGTTGGGATTTACCATGGTAGAGAGGTTAGACGGCTTCGTGAATATTAGCCATGGTCAGTTGATAGCAATTGGAGCGTACAGTATGTGGCTCTGTTACAATATTTTAGGTCTTAACTTTGTCATTGCTGCTATTCTGGCTATCGCAATCAGCGCATTAGCAGCACTTCTCACCTACAAAGTTTTCTTCAAGCCGATTCTCCGGTTTGCAGTTGTAACTGTTATTATTACTTCGTGTGGAGTAGGAATTTTCCTCAATGGGGTGATAGAGTATCTAGGTGGTCCGGATGTTCATAGTCTGGGTCTTCCTATATATAGAGTGGCAAAACTGGGTAGCGTTCGTCTTATATCCAAAGACTTTATGGCCGTTATTGTGGTAGGGGTGGTGAGTATCATCATTATACACCTTTTCTTACAAAGGACGAAGCTCGGTAAAGCTTTTAGAGCAGTATCCAGCAATCGTCCCTTAGCACTGACCAAAGGTGTTAATCTGGATTCTCTTTCTACGTTGGTGTGGTTGTTAAACGGAGTAACAGCCGGACTTGCGGGCATCTTGCTCGGAGTCGTTGGGAACCTTAGTCCTGACATGGGTTGGCATCAAACCATGGTTATTATGTCGGTTGCAGTCCTGGGGGGTCTCGGAAACATCTATGGGATCATGATCGCCGCTTTTATAGTAGGAATCACTATGGATGTGGGGGTTCTCATTTTCCCTTCCGGTTATCGGCCTGCCTTGGCTTTTGCTATAATAATAATTGGATTGTTGCTAAAACCAGAAGGGATTTTTTCAGAATAAAGGGAGAGGAAAATAATGGAATGGATAGATTTTTTGGTAGCGATGGCTTCTCTAGGTGCAATATACGGTATTGTTGCCGTGGCATACAATATCCAGTACGGTTACACCAGAATGGTGAATTTTGGTACGGTGGCCTGGTTCGCCATAGGAGCATACACCTATACTATCTTGACGACTCATCCTCCGCTGGCAGAGGATTCTTACAGGTTTGGCCTGGGACTGTCACCGGTACTTGGTGTGATTGGCGCCGGGGCTGCTTCTGCTGTGGTGGCCTACTTGGTAGGACTACCCACTCTAAAATTGAAAGGTCATTATTTTGCCATTGTTACCTTTGCCTTTGCAGAAATCGTCGGATACATGCTGATAAACGAAAGGTGGCTAACCAACGGAACAGTAGGATTTTTCAGCATACCCCAGCCCCTGGCTGGTTGGGTCAGCGCTTATTTCTACAACTATTTGTTCTTCTTTATGGTTCTTGTGGTACTAATAGTCACCTATTTCCTGCTAGGAAGAGTGGCCAAAGCACCCTTTGGAAGGGTATTAAAGGGAATCAGGGAAAGCGAAACTGTTTGCCTCTCGGCGGGTAAGAAGGTCCCCTCCTTCAAGATGAGGGCGTTCATTGTGACCTCCATTTTTATGGGCGTAGCGGGGGCCCTGTATGCCATGTATATGACCCTGGTCACTCCGGATATGTTCAATTTGCTGGTGACTTTCACTGTACTTTTTGCTGTAGTGATTGGAGGGAAGGCAAATAGCAAAGGAGTAATACTCGGAATGTTTTTACTCGTATTTGCCGATCAATTTACCAGATTTATCGAGGTTCCCTCAAGTTATGCTGTTAAGATGTCGGCAATTCGTGCCATGATCTACGGTCTCCTGCTCATCATTATCCTGAGGTTCCTTCCCCATGGACTAATCAAGGAGAAAAAGGTCATTTGTGACTAGTGGAGAGAGACTGGCAGAATTAGTCGCATTGGCCTCCCATCCGTAGATATGCGCTCGTAGTCTCTCAGCCGCACCCCCGGCGTTCTTCCATTCATATGGTAACTTTTTCGATGTCTAGTCATTTCCTTGCTACGATGGGAGCTGAAGATCTTTCTTGAAGGAGGATAGCATGGACCTAGCGGCCGAGCTATGTCGAGGTGCTATAGATACCCACATACACTCTCTACCCGATATCATCCCCAGGAAAA
>CAYYHL010000024.1:0-13029 GCA_964471775.1 uncultured Clostridia bacterium | reverse complement strand
CGGTGAGAGGGCGAAGAAGATAGTTCCCCCATCCTGATTCTTCTTCCACTACTCCCAGGGCCCACCGGTTTTGAGATTTTGGCCTCTCCCCCAGCACTTCCCCGGTGATAAGGAAGGAGGCTTTGATCTTGGGCACAAGAGCCGCTGCTCTTTTTACCATAACGATGTGGCAGTCAATACAGGGATTTGCCCCTTTTCCAAAGCCGTGAGGAGGGGATTTAAGAAGAGAGAGGATTTCATTGGTGATATCTTCGGTGTGGAACAAAATCCCTAGCTTGTCGGCAGCTTCCATAGCTCTATCTGCCGTGAAAAAAGGGGAGGTGAAAGACACACCTTCCACCTCAATCCCCTGATTCTGAATGATTTTGGTGGCGAGGATACTGTCCAGACCACCCGAGAGCAGACTCAAAGCCTTCATTTCAATTTGTTTAGCTGGTCTTTGGTCAGAACCTTTCTTATTCCATTCTTGGTCTGGGCGGTCACAGTTTCTGTTAGTAAATTCCGGGATACTATTTCCATTTTCTCTCCTTGCCACCCGATAACTTCCCCCACCTGGGGAAGGTCCTTCTTCAACTCAGAATAGGTGGTATATTCGAAGTTCAGGCAGCAACGGAGCCTTCCGCATATCCCCGATATTTTGGAGGAAGCCAGAGGAAGGTTCTGAAGTCGGGCTGCCTCCAGGCTAACCGAGTCCAATCTCCTCTTTATGTTACCCAGAAAGGAAGCGCAGCATATTCTTCTTCCACAGATCCCAAAGCTTTCTGTGAGAACTTGAGGCTCATCTCTTGCCCCAATTTGCCGCATCTGAATCCTCATCTTGAATATCGCCGCCAGATCTTTCACCAGAGTTCTAAAATCTACCCTTTGTTTTGCCGTATAGTAAAAGGTGATTCGGTCGATCCCTAGAGGATATTTGGTGCTCACCAATCTCATGGGTAGATGGGAATGGGAGATCCTGTCGAGCGCAACTTCAAAAGCTTTCTTCTCCAGTTTCATTCTCCTTTCGAATTCCAGCTTGTCCTCAAGGGTAGCTCTGTTTAAGTATCTCGTGTACCCTGGTGGCGCCTCTTGCTGGGTGAGGACAATGAATTTTACCTGACCTATGCCCACTCCTTCTCTTAGTCTGTATGTGCACCAATCCCCCTTCCTAAGATCCTGCTTCTTGATAAAAAAATAGGCAGTTCTTCTCTCCGGATAAGTTTCAACACCTACAAGGTTCACCTTTTTCACCATCGTTTTGCCTTTTTCTTCTTTCCTTAATGCCTCACCTAATCTTTTTTGAAGCGGGCAACGTTGATTTCTTACTTCACCTGAAGCTGTGTGAAGTCCGCAATGCTATTGAAGAACTTTCCTATTCCATTGAGGAGGGAGAGGCGATTTTTCCGCAGCATTTCTTCTTCACTCATTACCAAAACTTTGTCAAAGAAATTATGGATGGGTTCTTCAAATCTCGAAAGCTCCTGGTAAGCTTCTACATATTTTTGCTTGTTCAGAAGGCTCTCTATCTTTCCTTCAAGCTTCCCCCGTAGCTCATAGAGCTCTTTTTCCTCTTTTTCCCTCAAGAGGTCTTCTCTCACCACTTGGGGTATTCGCACCTTCCACTGCTGGGCTTGCTTGAGCATGTTGACTAATCTTACAATTGCAATGACTTGATCTTTAAACTCTCCTCTCCGGGAAATCTTTCCCAGAGCTTCTGCCCTTCTTACAGCATCAGTTATGTCAGCAAAGCCTATACCAAGTATTGCATTAGTTTCGCGGATTCCTATTCCTTTTTCCTTGAGGACATTTCTTATTCTGCTCTCAAAGAAGTCCCTAATTCTTGGAACTATGTCTTTGTCATTCTCAGCGTAGAGCGCCAAAACTTCCTCGATAAGGCTGTCCAGGTCAATTCTCCATCGGCGATCCAGAATGATCTCCACTATCCCCTGAGCGTCCCGGCGAAGACCCCAGGGGTCTTCGGATCCGGAAGGAATGAACCCTGCCCAGAACGAACCTACCACTGTGTCCATCTTGTCAGCCAGGGCCAGGATTGCCCCTTCCAGCGTTTCAGGCAGCTTATCACTGCTGAAGCGAGGGAGCCTATGTTCCGAGACTGCCTGGGCCACTCGAGCATCATTTCCTGAACGACGAGCGTATTCTGCTCCCATAGTTCCCTGCAGGGAGGGGAATTCTTTGACCATTTGGGTTACCAGGTCAGCTTTACATAGACTGGCTGCCTCTATTACTCTATTCCAAAGTTTAACGTCTTTGTTCCCCACTGCTCGGCCGAGGATTTTCTGCGAGAGGTCGTGCAGTCTCATAGTCTTGTCATAGTAGCTGCCCAGTTTCTTCTGCACTACCATTCCTTTAAGCTCAGAGAATCTATCCTCCAAGGGTTTTTTCATCTCCTCGGAGAATTTTTTCATATCCTCGGAGAAGAAGAACTGAGCATCTGTCAGGCGGGCATTGAGAACCCTCCGGTTTCCCTCTATCACCTGCTCCAGATATTCTTCATTTCCTTCCCTTATCCCAGCAAAGTAGGGGAGAATTCTGTCCCCATCTGTCAGGGAGAAATGTTTCTGGTGATCTCTGAGGCAGGCTCTTAGCACGCAGGCGGGAAGGGACAGGAACTGAGAATTAAACTCTCCCAGGAAAGGGGTGGGATACTCCACTAGATAAACTACCTCCTCCAGAAGCTCTTCGTCATACAGTATTTTTGCCTGGGGGTGGCCCTCTCTCAAATGGTTAATCATGTTCTCAGTCTGTTTGAGTATAAGCTTTCTTCGCTCTTCTTGATCGACGATAACGTACCTTTTTCTCAGCTCGGAAAAGTACTCCCTGGGGTTTCTTATGGAAAAGGATGAGGGGGAGAGGTAAGGATGTCCCCTGGTCTTTCGGTCGGAAGGGACGCTCGCCACCTCGAATCTCACCACCTCTTCTCCAAAAAGTGCCATAAGAGAGCGGATGGGCCTTCCAAAGGAAAAATCTCCCTCACCCCACCTCATAGATTTGGGAAAGCTCAGAGATTTAATGAGCTGCACCAAGAGGTGCGGAAGGATCTTTTTGGTCTTTTCTCCCTTGATTTTTCTCTTAAGGTAAACGTAGTCCCCCTTTGTCAATTCTTCAATCCCCAGATCCTCCTTTTTGGCCCCCTTTGCCCTCAAGTATGCCCTACCTTCGGGAGTGAGTTGCCCGCTTTGGGTGAGGACTACGGACCTGGGAGGCCCCATTTCTTTCTCAGTTCTGTCCCTCTGATTGTCTGCCACTCCTTCAACCCAGAAGACCAACCTTCTGGAGCTGCCAAAGCTGCTCACCCTCTCATAATTAATGTGGGAGGTGTCAAAGAGCTTCTGTCCTTGGGCTTTCAGCTGGGTGAGAGTTTTTCCCACGGCCAAGGGAGGAAGCTCCTCCACTCCTATTTCCAAAAGGAGGATTCTAGACATGGGATTTCTCTTTTTCCAAATAAAGGTGAGCACATCGATTAGCCAGGTAGCGCGTCCTTTTGATGAATTGCTCTCTCTCCGTCGCTCCGAGAGCTCCGCGAGCATCCAATAGGTTTAACGTATGGGAACATTTGAGAACGTAGTCATAGGCGGGCAGATAAAGCCCCTTTGCCAGCAATCTGTCTGCCTCCTTCTCGTAGATCCCGAAAAGCTTCCGCTGAGTGCTCGCCTGAACCTCCTCGAAATTGTAGCGGGAGAATTCTACTTCGGCCTCGTACTGGACATCTCTGTAACTTACCCTGTCGTTCCAGCGAAGATCAAACACGTTGTCCACTCTCTGAAGACACATTCCAATTCGCTCCAGCCCGTAGGTGAGCTCCACAGGGATGGGTCTCAGGTCAAGGCCCCCCATCTGCTGGAAGTAGGTGAATTGTGTAATTTCCATTCCGTCCAGTCTTACTTCCCATCCCACTCCCCACGCTCCCAGAGTGGGGGACTCCCAATCATCCTCAATGAATTTGATATCGTGGTGCAGTGGATCAATACCGAGTCTCCTTAGACTTTTGAGGTAGGTGGACTGGATGTCGTCGGGAGAGGGTTTGATGATAACCTGGTACTGGTAATGAAGTCTTAGTCGGTTAGGATTGTCTCCGTATCTGCCATCCGTGGGACGACGTGAAGGCTCCACGTAGGCTACTCTCCAGGGTTTATTGTCCACAACCCTGAGAAAGGTAGCCGGATTAAAGGTACCGGCTCCTTTTTCCACATCGTAGGGCTGGAAGATAAGGCAGCCTTGCTTTCCCCAGAAATTTTCTAAACTGATAATAATATCCTGAAAATCCACGCTGTATCTCGCTTGAATTAAGGGCCAAATTCCAACAAGGTACCCAGGAGTAGCGCTTGTCCTTGAATATCTTGGATTTCGGAAATCCTATGTCGTCAAATGTTTTTGTCTTGAAGAAACAGTTCTTATTTGTTTCTTAGTTATCGTCTTTGCCGGAATTCAGTTGCTTCTATCTATTCGTATCATAATTATCATTAAACCTAAATCTTGTCAATTTAAGCTTTCTCTTGGCGGGTCAGATCTGACCGGGATGTAGGCGCGCTTTCCATCCTGCTAGATGGGTGGATAAAACTCAAGTTTTACTGGACTAAACCTACTTTTCCGGTAAGATTGTGAAAAGGTAATGCGGCCTACCAAGGGAGTTTCTATTCGAATGAAGGAGATACCCAATGTCTGAGGTAGAGTTTGAGCTTGAGGAGATCCAAGCCAGGATCAAACGTGGTAACAAAATAAGGACAACAGCTCTTCTAGTTTTTCTCGCCCTTATTGGTTTTGCCCGGTGGGGATGGAGGCTTCCCTTGCCTAACCGTATTATCATCCTAACCATCTTCTGGCTTGGCGTCAGCTCTGTCTACGGCCTCTTAGTGGATAGGCAAACCAATGTAAAGATGATCAGGATGATTTACTCAAGGTACTTTCTCCTGGAGATGCTGATTTTGACCTTTCTTCTATATTTTCTGGGTTTGGGAGGCTGGATGGGCGCTATATTTTACATTTTTCCAATTATTTACGCTAACAGCATCCTGGGGAGAAAAGAGGGGCGTCTTATTACTTTAGTGGCAATCCTTTACTATCTATTCCCGGTTCTTTTGGACTATTATCAGGTTCTATCGCATCGGCGCATATTCGCTACCTTTGACCTGGGTCCTTATCGGGACACTCCCTTTGTTCCGGTGAGCAGCTTGGTTGTCATCTGGGTGTTTGTTTTTGCAGGATATACCAGCTCTGTCTTTTCCGATATGCTGCGAAAGAGGAGTCGGGAGTTGCTGGGGCGAACCAGGGAGCTGGAGAGGGTTCAAGAGGAGCTTCTGCGAAAGGAAAGGCTTGCCGCTATGGGAGAGATGGCGGCAGGATTTGCCCATGAGATTCGAAATCCACTCGCGGTTATGAAGAACTCTCTCCATTTGTTAGGGGAGACCGTCTCCAACAAAGAGAAAGCCAGAAGGCACCTGGATCTTATGGACACGCAGCTAGACGAAGCTTCCTACATTGTTAGAGAGCTCCTCGACTTTACCAGAGAAATCAAACCTGAGTCTTCCTCCACCAGTGTTAATGATCTGGTTAGGGCGAGCTTGAGGAGCCGCCGACCTCCTCGGCGGGTTAAGGTAGTCAAGGACCTCTCACGGAATCTTCCCGAAATAAAGGTGGATGCAACTCAAATAAGGCAGGCTTTTCAGAATCTTATTTCCAATGCTATCCAGGCCATACCTCAGGAAGGTAAAGTCAGCATAAGAACCTACTTAGAGCAAAAGCATCTGAATATCGCCGTTTCTGATACAGGAGAGGGGATTTCTAAGGGGAATCTGGACAAGGTATTTCAACCTCTTTTTACCACTAAATCGAAAGGGATAGGCCTGGGGCTGACGGTAACCAAAAGACTGGTTGAGGCTAATGGAGGGACGATAGAGGTAAATAGTAAAGAGGGAGAAGGAACCACTTTCTACCTTAGATTTCCTGTAGCTGGAGAGAACGAGTGAGTCTTCCTATCATTTATTTCCCTCAAGCTCCCCGGGCCACCGGACAAAGGGAATGAGAGGTGGTTTGTAAACGTCCCATTCTGTATCCTCCGTAGCTTGAGTGGGTGACCAGGGAAAGCCTTTTAGGAATCCCGGCCCAAAGCGGCCACAGAGTTTGGCTGCCTTATTGAATCCTTCCCCCTCTTTGTTCCTCTCTGATGATGTTGCTAAGGGTGGCAAGTGGAGTATTTTCCACCTGGGTTATGGTCAGGTTGGTAATTACTCCAGAACTTCTCCTAAAGATTTGATTCTATTTTGAGTTTCATCATAGCAGAAGGTAGGAATGGGCAAGGTAGTGAAATCATTTGCCTCTCTCTGGAAATCTTTAAGCTGAGCGGTTTCCATAGTGATGCTGTTGAGCAAGACCATGTCCCTAAATTTTCTGGGGAAATGATATTCTTCGATCTTTTCCAGGACATCTCGATAACTCTCGGGACCACCAGCCCTGATGGCGACATTGACATCTCCCAAGCCGGAATGGACCATCACTCTCAGGTTCATATTATGATAGGCCTTATCCACTCCTTCCAGAAGATTTTGAAAATAGTGCCGCCATCTCACTGCTTGTTGGGAATTCCACAAAGAGTCCCAGAAAATCCAAGTACAAGCAATAATAGCCATACCAGGAACCCCGCGGGAAACAAAAAGCCAGGGAAAACCGAGATGCACCAGCTTGTACCATAGATACATAGGGTCTCTCCACATCCACTTCCCATAAACAGATGGTAATTCTCTAAGATAGTAGCTTATGAGAGAATCTTGTTGTCGGAAAGTATCTAAAAGAGCGTTTTGGATCCGCATCCCTGTTTCTTTCATTTTCTCGGAGCCGAGCTTTTCTGCGTTTGTGGAATTGAAACCAAGCAAGGCTTCCTTTTCTTCATCTCGGCCCACGTAGAGCACTGCTTCGAGGGGAAGATTTCTTCTTTGAATATTCTCAAAGGTTTCCGCCTGAAAGACAAGGGAGAGAACATTCTCTCCCGGACAGGGAATAACTATACCTCCTCCAGCTTTAGTCCGAAGAAGAAACATCTCTAAGTTGTTACCATCCACTCTCCCCGTCCTTCCTATCACTTTACTCTGAGAAATACTGCTGAGTAAAGATAAATTTTGATAGAGATTCCTTACGGCATAGATATTGTCAGGATAAGGCAGCCGTAGTGTGATATGAAAAAAATTGATTATCCTTTCCCCTGTTCCCTTGGGAACAATTTTCAAAAGAAGACTATCACCGGTGAGCTGAGAGATGACATCCCGGTAGGCTTCCTCCACTAATTCGTACGCTTCTGCTTTCCTTCCTTTTCTCTCTTCCCGCCGCCTCTTCTTGAAATAATCTCGCAAATACTGGTACTTACGCAAAGGTTCAGCCCGCGAGGGATCACTATCTAACCTCCTATAAATCTCTTTCGCCTCATTTAAGGCTTTTGCTAATTCTGTCTCTTCTCCTCTTTGCCAGAAAGAGGCAATGGTCTTTGTTGTTCGTCCTACTATCCTTAAGTGAAGATAATTTATGAAATTGGCCACAAGGGTCTGGGGACGAAGGAGAATGATAATCCAAAAGAACTTAAGGGCCAGAACCAGCATTAAATAGAGAAAGAGTCCTCGAATACCCTCATTTCTTAAGCTCTTCCCTCTCCCACTGAGGACCTCTTGAAAGTAAAGAGAACTAAAATACGCATGTTCCCTCGAAATGATCTCTTGAGTCAAATGGTGCAGCTCACCATCAGAAAGAGGAAATTCACTTTCTGGCTCAAAAATTTCATACTTCACTGTATACCATCCTCGATAAAATCTTCTGAAGAAATCCTCAGTCTTCGGGGTCCAGGCAAACCAGGCACCTCTTTTTCCTCGACCCTGATTAAATCCTGGAATAACGAGCACCACTCTTCTTATATGCTTACTTTTCACAGACCAACCAGGCATCTTTATTCACCTCCTCCAGATTTTTCTATATAACCTCCTGGGTTATCTCTGAGACAAAGCTCCGATAGCTCATAGAGTCCATAAAGAACACTGTGGCTGTTACATCTCTTATTTCAATAAGAGAGGAAAAATAGGGATTTTCTTGAATTATTTCCGCCAACATCTGAAGAAGCTCCTGCCTCTTTTCTTGTCCTAATTCTCCCTTCATGATTCTCATTAATTTCTCAGTTGTATATTGGTGAAGCATTATCCTTTGAATGGCAGACCAGGCAGTTTCGAAACCTCTTAATTCAGGGATACTTTCAGGATCAGATAAGTACTTCCGAAACTTATCCGGATGCTTTCTCAAGACATCATATTCCTCCTTGATCATTTCCAGGGTATCCTCTTTTGTCTCTTCAACCCAACCCTTAAACTCTTCAATTTCAGCCAGTCTTTCTTCTTTTTTTTCCTGTGTAAGATGGCTATCTTCAATTTTTGCCTTCTCTCTTTCGAGACTTCCCAGAATCAAATCTATACCCGGACCTATCATCTCCGAATATGTCCCATACTGATAAGTCATTATCGGACTTCTAAAAATCTGAGACTTTATGATCTCCTCCATTCTTCCTTCATCCCAAAGCTTTTTAAAATAGGAACCAGAGAAAATTTCCTCCGTCTCTTCCTTGTTTTCAAGATCTATTAACGGGCTTTTTCTGAAGTCAAAAAGCTGTCCTCTCCATTCCTGATCAACTATGGGAGTAATATCCCTTCTTAGCCTTTTTGTTCCTTTTCCGTCATAGTCATACCTAATCCAGGCCTCTCTATCTTTGGGAACAAAATCGAAGCTAATCTCGATTACCTCAAAATATCCTCCATATGCTCCGGCCAAGAAGCCTAATCCTTTCTTATATAAAGTATCGGTCGGTGCTCCAAATATCATATAAGCCTCAAATTTTTGGGGTTGAGTGAGGTCTATTTTGTGGGCATACACCAAGGGAGGAGGCATTTGCCAGAAGATTTCTTTATCGGGGAAAATGGGTAAACCTTCGCCAAATTCATATACTTTGACTCCTCTTGAGAAAATAGGAGCCTTCTGGGTAATTGTCTCTTTTACTCCCCATCTTAGGTAAGTAGTGATAAGAACCTCATCTGGCCCCAATGCTTTGAAGCTCAAGAGAGAAGCAAAGGCAAATAGAATTATGCCGGAAAAAGCAAGACTTCCCTTAAGGCTTGCCCCAAAAAAACCAAAAGAATGAGAAATTTTCTCATAAACTTTCTTTGTGCTTATTCCTTGACAGAGGAGACGCTCTACTTTTAACCTCAACTCCTGGATTCTCTTTCTCTGTTGGCGCTCGGTCCTTATCTTAAGACGCCTGAAAAGAACTCCTTTGACCGCTTTCTCTCCTTCAAGAATATCTATTTTTGCCTCCCCAAAGAGACGATAGAGCTTGTCACAAAAATCACTCAAATTTTCTCCTATTTCATGAGGAACATATGGATTGTCCCCAAAATGAAAGTTTCCCGTAATATTCCTTAACTGCTCAAATCCCTCCTCAATATTTTCTAGAAGTCTTAACCTTTCCTTTTTTCCTTTTGCTTTCTTTAAGGAATCGAATTTGAAATAGACTTGTTCGCGTATCCCGGACGTCTCACTCAAGAAATCTTTCAGATTCTTTGACTTTTCTCTAAGACCTTGTGTTAAGATGCTTAAGGCCAAATCAAAATTAAAACCAAGAATGGGAAAAATCTCCTCCCCAGATAAATTTGGTCTGGCTACTTTGAGGGGAACCATCTGAAAACCTTCCAGGTAGTGAAGAAGTAAATCATTTCTCAACTTGTCAAGCTTGATTATCACTCCTTCAAGAAAACCTCCCCCTTTAGCTCTTTGGCTAAGATCTTCAAGAATCCCTTCAAAGCGCCCCCACCAATCCTGAGCAAAATCAAGGCTCACTTGATGCTTGGTTAAAATCTCTTCCAAAATGTTTTGCATGGCACCAATTTCTACAGGGACTTTTTCTTCTTGGGCCGATACCTGAATATTTTTTAGGCACTTTCTTACTTCTTTAACGAAATACTGCCGGGAACTCTTACCAAATTGGCCATAAATCTTGGTATATTGGGAACGGAAATGAGCTCGACCCCACCTCCTAGCACCTATGAAATTCTTTATGAAAGAAAGGGCCGGAACAAAAGCAATGACAATTCCTTGAAAAATCTTACCTAGGGTCTCTCCCAGAATATTTTCCAATACAAGGCCTGCAGGAACCCAAAACCAGGGAAAATTAAAGATTGTCCAGTAAATGAAGTAACCTACTGCGCAGGCAGCTGTAAACCTTAAGAAAATTCTAAGTTTGTAGATACCCCAGAAATGAGAATCCTGAATTTCGGCATTGTGTTCAAATCTTTTAACCAGATCGACATCTTCTGGATCGGCTCTTTCTTCTGGGCTGAGGAGGACTCTTGAAATTCGAGGAAGCTCGGCTGGCCCGCTGGATTTTTTATCATCCAGGAAGGCCTTAAAACATTTTTCACTTAGTCTCCCTGGATCAGAAATAACAATACCTCCTTTATCTTTATCAAAGGGATGAGGAATTTTGAAATACTCGATTATATGGTTAATCATCTCTTTTATTTCCCTTATACCCCACTCCAATCACTTGCAGTTGCGCCTCAAGGCTGGCTAAGGTCTGCTTAGCTCGAACCACCAGATCCTGCTGAAAAGATTCCGTAGTTACTCCCTCAAAACCAAGTACGTCTGGTCCAAGCAGAATTTGAGGAATTCTAAACATCATCCCGCCAATGTAGATACTCTCATCAATCCTGATATCTCGTTCTACCCGAGGAAGAAAAAGGAAGGCTCGATCAAACTTTTCTTCCATAGTCCTTTGACCTAGTTCTCTTATTCTATCTCTGACTCTTACGATCTTCTGCATGAGGGGATCGTGCCAGAGTAGTTGTTCTCTATATATTGCCCCTTCTAAAGGATTGCGACTATTGATAAAACTCCTCAGTCTTCTCCACCAACCAACAGAACTCTCTAACTGGTTAAGATGGGCGAGTCTGCTATCCGTAATGTAGAGGTGGGCCATAAGAAGGACTCCTCCGTACGTAAAGGCTAAATCTGGCCAGTGAGTAAACTCACAGGTTTCGTGTGCATCATAAATCCAGGTTGCCTTTTTCCCTAGAGTTTTTCTGTAGTGAACCTGGTTGGAACGAGTCAGTACATCCTGTGCCTCAAGACTGTTTCTTCCCTGAGCGCTATTTCTGTCACCCAGACCCCAGGGATTGGGCAAACCTGGCTGAGCCCATCCTCCACCAAGAAGGGGAGCATTAACTCCCATTCCTTCTCGAGTTACCGCTCCACGAGTCTGGTTATTAAAGCCGGCTGGATCAACTATGGGATCAAAAAGGATAGTCCCTTTCTCAAGAAGTCCGCGGCGGGTCTCACCAGGACGGGCTAACTGGATAATCCCTTCTAAAATGGCTCTGGCTAGCCGTGACTCTCCCCCGTGAGTGCTTCCTATAACTAAGATTCTAAACTGAGGATTGTCAGTGTTTCCTAACTGGAAAGTATACTTAGGAAGAATTTTCCCGGCCACGTCAAATCCATTTCCGCTATCAATATTTTCCACTTTATGAACTTTGATCTCACTATTTCCTTCTTTGGAACAAAGCTTATTGATAGCTTCTACCTCCCTTAATTCTATCTCTAAGAATTTCTCAAAAGAGGCAGACTTTGTCTCAGCAATCTTTGCCTCAGTGACAGCATCAATATCTATCAAATCCGATTTAATCGGTGGACGCCAGGAATCAAATCTACCTTTCCGAGTGAGATAACCATCGATAATTCTATCTGCCTTGCCATCAACTCTTTTTCTTCTTCCTTCCTTCAAAAATCTAATTTGCTTCACCTTATATCTCACATCATCAATGAGTCCTAACATCACTCTCACCTCTGCAAATCTTTCAACAGTGCCTTTTAGCTTCCACTTTTTGCCTTGGATAAATATTTAGAATAGTATAGGTCATAGTATTCATCTTTCGCCTCTCCATCCTTCGTAAGCATTGAATCCTTTTCAATGTGAAGTTTCATATCTACAATTTTTGTACCGTATATTTTTTCAATATAATCTATCCAGGGAGAAGCGGGGATGTATTCTTCTGTCACTTTGGGAGCAAATTCCTCGATCCAACGGTAAACGTACTTCCCTACAAGTCTTTCCCTTTTCTTTCGATATTCTTCCTGTTTTTCGAACCACTGAGGGGTAAAGTCTTCAGCCTTGTTAATCATAATACTCTCGCCTACTTTTAAGGGAATGTCTTTGGCAAATTCATATGCTGACCTCCAATCTCCAGTCTCAATCCCTTGAACTGAAAGCCGATCAAATTTGGCCTTATCTTCGTCCGAAGCAAGACTTCGCGGTACTGTCTCTCGGGTATATACAGTAAAGACCAACTGCCAGTCGACGTCGTATTCTTCAGCCAATTTTGCCAGGGTGTCACCATCCTTAATCTTATGGATGAGGAAAAGTCTCAGTTCAGTAATATCTTCCCCACCCAGTGCTTCTTCAATAGCTGCCTCCCAAAGGGCCTCATTTTCCTCGGCCGTGATTCTCCTCAGGTCTCGGGCAAACTCAGTATTTGACTCTGAACAATACTTGAAGAAAGGAATGAATTCTTGCTTTTTCACATCCTCCCAGTGAATTTTGTCCCGCTTTAATCTTTCTTCCCGCCAGAGAAGGGAAATCAATTCAGGAGAGTCTTGGAAAAGATATCGCTGGTCAGTCATATACTCTTTTACTGTCGGCAGGATTTGACTGAGATTTATTTTGTGACCGTCTAGTTTGGCTTTAAGCTCAAGATAAAGCTCTTGGGCAATTTCGATGTTATCCAGGAACTTCAAAGCTTCCTCTACTTCGCTAGACAAGGCTTCCGCATTCTGGGTGTTTGCTGATAGTAAAGCGTACTCCATCACTCTTGGAGAAAGAGCTTGAAGATTGTTCTTTGCCAGGTAGTTATCAAACACTTGGGAAAGTTCTTGGCGAGAAAAATAGGGAAATTCTTCTGACATCTCTTTAGTCACTAAGTCCCATACACCTTTTTGGATATCCTCAGCTCTTTTCCT
>CAYYHL010000023.1:0-13070 GCA_964471775.1 uncultured Clostridia bacterium | reverse complement strand
GCTACTCACCGATGGAGGGAGAGTCCTGGGAATAACGGCTACAGGTAAGGATTTGCGGAGGGCCATCCGGAAAGCTTACCAGGTAGTGGAAAAAGTCCAGTTTGAGGGATTATACTATCGTAGAGACATTGGGTTCAAAGGTTTGAGGTCCTAGGATCTTGCCCGGCTTATCTCATGAGTTCTCTCGGTAGCATCAGGAAACTATCAGCACTGAGGAGATTCATAGGCGCATTGAGCGGAGAAATGGCCCTCAAGTCTTTGCCGAAAACCAGAAGACGAGCAGGGCAATTCGAAGCCAATACACCATAGCGGAAGGGAAAGGTCCCCAGGTTCTCTTGACAAAGGAGATCTAATTCTATAAGATAAGAGAGTCGAAAGTATCAGAGTGAGAAAAACTCCTTATTGACATAAGATTTCTAACGAAACGAATAGAAACACTCTAGGGAATATTATGAATGCGAGAAAGGGAATCTCGAGGGGAGATCCTTCTCTTACATATCTTAAGATAGGGAGGTTAAGATGCTCGAGATGTTGAAGAGTAGTTGGCTGATGATCCCCCTGGGAATCTGTTCCATACTGGCTCTCGCCATCATAATCGAGAGGTTTGTCAGCCTGAGAGTTATCGAGGGCACAGCGAATAGGTTTATGATGAGAACTCGAGAAATTCTGAGGGGTTCGGAACCTAGAAAGGTGGACAAGATATTGGCTCTCTGTCAGATGACTTCCTCTCCACCAGCGCGTATTCTCGAAGCCGGGATAAACAAAAAAGATCTGGGCAGGGAGGAGACAAAAGAGGCTATTCAAGATGCGGGATCTTTGGAAACTCCTCATCTTGAAAGATATTTGAGGGTTCTGGGAACCGTTGTTACTGTTGCCCCTCTTTTGGGACTGCTGGGGACGGTGGTGGGAATGATAAGGGTTTTCAATGTTATCGCCATCCAGGGGGTGGGTGATCCGGGGGCTCTGGCCGGTGGAATCCGGGAAGCTCTCTATACGACGGCTGTGGGCCTGAGCATTGCCATACCCAGCCTGGTGTTTTACAATTACTTTCGTCATCGAACAGACAGGCTTATCCGAAAACTGGAAGGTGTGGCCAGTGAGTTTATGGATTCACTCATTGGGAGGGAGACATGAGATTCGGTCGCCCCAGAACAAGAAGAGGGGAGATCTTTCTAAATCTTACTCCTCTCATTGATGTGGTTTTCCTGCTACTCATTTTCTTTATGGTTTCCACATCATTTGCTATCATTCGAGGGATAAAGGTTGACCTCCCCACCACCACTACTCCTCAAGAGAAGATAGAGCAGAATATTGTGATTTCCCTTGCCAAAGATGGCAAAATCTACCTGGGTAAGACGCGGGTCAGCAAGACAGAATTGGTAAAAAGACTGAAAGCACAAATTGGAAAGAGAAAGAGTTTAGTGGTGGTTAATGCCGATAAGGATGCCCGGCACGGCATGGTGGTGGAGGTTATGGATCTTGCCAAGCAGGGTGGCGCAGGTAAACTGGGGGTCCTCACTACACCAACAAAGAGGAGGTGAGAGTGTATGGGCGAAGGACGCCGATTTAAAGTAAGTCTTTTGATATCCTGTGGTGTTCATCTGGGTTTTATTCTCTTTCTGCCCCAGCTAAGGTTCGCTCCTCCTCCCACCGAGCCCAAGTATCTGGAAGTTGCTCTCATCAAGCCGACTCCTATTCAAGCGAAAACCGCGGTGAGGAAAGTCACTCCCAAGAAACCCACCGAGACTTCCCAGGCAAAACCTAAGCAGGTTGAAGCCAAGCCCGTCAAGATTGAGGTGAAAGCCATGAAGGTTGAGGCAGAGGCACCCAAAGCTCCAGCGGTAGAATCTTTGCCGGTAAAAATGGAGCCTAAGGCTCCTCCCGAGATGCCTCTTCTTGGAATCTCCGGTGGAGCCGGCGAGAAATTGCCTGTCTCTCCTCCTCCAATAGCCTCGGAAAGCCCAACCAAGGTACCCATTCCTTTAGCAGGAGAAAGGCCATCCCTGGGAAGCGGAACCGGAGATGTGGGTCCTCTTTCCTCCGGTATGAGAAGAGGGGTCTCCAAAGAAAAACAGGTTCTTCCCGGTCCCGGTGGAGAAGGGGTGGCTCCTAAAGCTGCCTTCCATCTTAAGGGAGATTTAGGCTATGAGGGGGAAGGAGGTGAGGGAGGAGAAGGAGTTTCAGCTGGAAGGATCGCTGGACCCGCGGGGGGAAGAAAAATCTTAAGGAGCACCGAACCTGAGTATCCGGCCTGGGCAGAAGCTTCTGGGATAGAGGGTCGAGTGGACCTGAAGTTTTGGGTCCTGCCCAGTGGGGAGGTAAGCGAAGTAGAAGTGGATAAAACATCCGGACGGTCAGAGTTTGACAACTTGGCATCTCAAGCCCTCAGGGAGTGGAGATTCGAGCCAATCGAGGAAGAGGAAAAACAGTGGGGAATTATCCCCTTCATCTTCGAATTTTGAGAGTGAAGAGGTTGAACGCTCTTCTGCCTGCATAGACTCGTCCCTCAGGTTTTTTTGTTTCATTGGTTCGCCCAGACCGTTAGGTTCCCCGCCTTTTTCAAAATTCCAAGAAACGTCGAGCTAGGGATAGATTGACAGAATCAAGGCATACTTTATAATTGAGCCAAATCGCGGTCGAAAAGTGAACGCAAATAGGGCTGAAGAGGGAGAGTTTTCATGCAAGAGGCCAAATTTGACCTGGTTAGCGGGTTCCATCCGCAGGGAGATCAACCTCAAGCTATTGAAAAGCTCACCGAAGGGATAAGGAGGGGTCTCGAGAGGCAGACACTAATAGGAGTGACCGGCTCGGGCAAAACCTTTACCATAGCGAATGTGATTGAAAGGATAGGAAAGCCTGCTTTGGTCATCTCCCACAATAAGACTTTGGCTGCTCAACTATTCAGCGAATTCGCCTCCTTGTTCCCCAACGACAGGGTGGAGTATTTTGTCTCTTACTATGACTATTACCAGCCCGAGGCCTATGTTCCCCACACTGATACTTACATTGAAAAAGATGCCTCCATCAATGATAAGATTGACAGGATGCGTCATTCAGCCACTCGTTCTTTGCTGGAGCGTCGCGACACCATCATCGTTGCCAGCGTCTCCTGCATCTACGGACTGGGGTCTCCTGAGGATTATAAGGAAATGCTCCTGAGGGTTAAGGTGGGTGAGGGGATACCCCGAAGCTCCATTGTCAAAAAACTGGTGGAGATGAGGTATGAACGAAACGATATGGACTTCTCCCGGGGCAAGTTCAGAGTGAAAGGAGATATCATAGAACTATTCCCTGCCTATGAAGAGGACGCGGTTCGCATGGAGCTGTGGGGAGATCAGATAGAAAGAATCTGTCTTTTCGATCCTCTCACCAGAGACGTGAAAGGCGAAGTTCCAGAGGTCTACATCTACCCGGCTACCCACTATCTTGTTCCACCGGATAGAATGGACTATGCTCTCCAGTCTATTGAGAAAGAACTCAAGACAAGGCTAAGGGAACTGCGCTCCCAGGGGAAGCTCCTGGAGGCTCAGAGGCTGGAGGCAAGAACTAATTATGATCTGGAGATGATAAGGGAAGTGGGATATTGCACAGGTATAGAGAACTACTCCCGCTATTTTTCCGGAAGGGCCCCGGGAGAGCGGCCTGCCTGTCTGATCGATTATTTCCCCAAAGACTACCTTCTCTTCATCGATGAGTCACATCAGACCATTCCTCAGCTCCATGCCATGTACGGAGGTGACAAGGCGCGGAAGGATAATCTGGTCAAATATGGATTCCGACTGCCATCCGCTTATGATAATCGTCCCTTGAAATTCTCAGAGTTCGAATCTCTGACTAATCAGGTCACTTATGTTTCTGCCACTCCGTCCGCTTATGAATTGAAGACAAGCTCACAGATTATTGAGCAGCTTATCCGCCCTACTGGCTTAGTAGATCCTAAGATGACAATAAAACCGGCTGCTCAACCCATAGATGATCTTTTGGGACAGATTCGGGCCAGGGTGCAGAAGCATCAAAGGGTTTTGGTGACGACTTTGACCAAGAGGATGGCTGAAGATCTTACTGAGTACCTGGAAAGCCTGGGGGTAAGGGTCAGGTATCTGCATTCCGAAATCGAAACAATTGAAAGATCAAAAATCTTAAGGGAGCTGAGGTTGGGGGAGTTCGACGTTTTGGTAGGGATCAACCTTTTGCGGGAGGGGTTAGACCTGCCAGAGGTTTCTTTAGTGGCTGTTCTGGATGCGGATAAGGAAGGGTTCCTCAGATCAGAAACGTCCATAATTCAGACTGCGGGGAGAGCTGCCCGTAATGTTGAGGGCGAGGTGATTCTCTATGCTGATGAGGTCACTTCTTCTATGAGGCGAGCTCTTGAGGAAACACGGAGAAGACGAAAGATTCAACTGAAATATAACAGAGAGCATGATATTACTCCTCAGACCATCCAAAAGGCCATTCTGGCTGATATTCAAACCCGTGCCATGGAGATGGAGGAATATGAAGGCGCTATGGTAAGGGAGAAGGCCGCGGGATACACTGCCCCATCAGAAATTCCCCACCTGGTGAGGGCCATGAAGCGGGAAATGAGGAAAGCGGCGGAGAATCTGGAGTTCGAAAAAGCAGCCCAGCTGCGGGATAGAATACGGGAGCTGAACAAAGTCTGGAACCATCAGAATTCTTCAGGTTCTGCTGGTTGAAAATAGGGGAAAAGTACTTGATCCGAAACCCGAAATATCTGCATCATAGAAACTCGGACACTGTAATGGTAGGGGGAATTTTTGAACATTCTGTCAAATTGAAATCAAGAAGGAGGAGGACATGGTGAGCGGTATACCTTTGGCTTTAGTGGGAGCAGGACTAGCTGTAGGACTGGCTGGAGCAGGTTCAGCGGTTGGCATTGGCTACGCCGCCCAGGCCAGTGCAGGGGCAATGACTGAGAATCCGGAGAATTTTGGAAGATTTCTCATTCTCACTGCCCTGCCTGGTACTCAGGGAATATACGGGTTCATTGCAGCCTTTCTTTTGATGATGAAGATAAACATATTGGGAGGAGCTGTGGTTGCCTTGAGTGTCGCCCAGGGATGGAGCCTATTTGCCGCGGGCCTTCCTATTGCTATAACAGGTTTGATTTCCGCCATTCACCAGGGAAAGGTTTGTGCGGCGGGGGTCGGGCTTACCGTCAAGAGGCCAGCTGAGTCCATGAAAGCTATGGTCCTGGCCGTATTTGTAGAATTTTATGCCGTGTTGGGACTTCTGATAACCATTTTTCTCATTAATGGGGTACAAATCTAGCTGCAGCCTGGTGAGAACGAGGATTTCGGAGGAAGTAATATGGGTCTGGAAGAGATCGTCAAAGAGATAGAGAAGAAAGCTAATGAAGATGCGGAAAAAATGAGGAAGGAGGGTCAGGAAGAGAGAAAGACAATTCTGAAGAAAGCGCAAGAAGAGGCTCTGAGGACCAGAAAAGAGATCACGAAGAGATTAGAGAAGGAGGCTGAGCTTCTGAAAAGGGAACGAGTAATCAGTGTGAGAGTAGAAGAGAAAAAGAAACTCCTCGCCTCAAAAAGAAAAATCCTGGCCGAGTCCTTCAAGCAGGCTGAGGAAGAGCTTAGGGGTCTTGGTAAGCAAGAATATATGTCATTGATGAAACGGCTTCTCGTCTCCAGCATAGACTCAGGGGATGAGGAAATTGTTGTCTCTCGCAGGGATGAAGCGTGGATGAAGGGAGATTTTCTGAAAGAATTGAGAGAGAGTTCAGAAAAAAAGGGAACATGGGAAAAGATAAGAGTCACTGCGGGCCTGAGAGAAGGAGAAAGGGGTTTCATACTGAAAAAGGAGGGGGTGCATCTTAACTACACCTTGTCCAACCTTTTCCTTCTTCTCGGGGAGGAACTAGAAATGGAGGTGGCCAAGAGGTTATTTGGCTAAGACAAGTATCTAAGCAGCAACGCAGCGAAAGGGTCCCGAGGTACTCCTGAGTATCCGGAGATTAGAAGGGAGTAAGAGGATGAGCGTGGGGTTAATTATGGCGGGTGGATTCGGCAAGAGACTGTGGCCCGAGTCGAGGATTGACCATCCCAAGCAACTCTTGAGCTTCGGGACCGGGGAGAGTTTTTTGCAGGCTACCTATCGTAGAGCCTGTGCTTTCTTTGGGGTTGATGAAACCTACTTAATCATCAGAGAGGAGCTGAAAGAGAAAGTTCTCTCTCACCTCTCCTCAGTTCCACCGGAGAATATCATCGTTGAGCCCGAGGGACGAGATACGGCTCCCTGCATTGGATTTGCCAGCGTGTGGCTTGAGGCCAAGAAGGGAAATGTTCCTATGGTGGTACTACCTTCGGATCATTTGATCAGAGATGAAGATAAGTTTGCCCGGGTGATTCGAGCTGCAGCCGGGGTTGCACAAAAAGATTATCTGGTGACCATTGGCATCAAGCCTACCCGAGCTGAGACTGGTTATGGTTATCTGGAGTTAGGAAAGGAAATGGACCAGTGGGGCGGAGTTTCTGTTTTTGAGGTAGAAAGATTTACCGAAAAGCCATCCCACAAGAAGGCCAAGGAGTTCTTCGAACAGGGAAAGTTTCTTTGGAACGGGGGAATCTTCGCCTGGAGAAGCAGCGTCATTCTCCGGGAAATGAAAGAGTATTTGCCGAAACTATACGGTGGCCTGATGCGGATTCAGAAGGCTATAGGAACCTCGGAAGAAGAGAAAGTCATAAGGAGTGTCTATCCCTCTCTGCCTAAAATCTCCATAGATTACGGGATAATGGAAAAAGCAAAGGGTGTGGCAGCCATACCGGGGGATTTCTTTTGGGATGATATAGGCAACTGGCAGGCTTTGGAGCGAGTATTCACCAAGAACGGGCATGGTAACATTATCAGAGGACTGGTCGAGGAAGAGGAAAGTAGCAATTGTATCTTCATCAATCGGCAGGACAAAATTTTGGGAGCAATTGGAGTCTCTGACCTTATTGTTATTGATACAGAAAACGGTACTCTGGTGGTGAGGAAAGAACAAGCAGGTAAGGTGAGGGATTTGGTTGATAGACTCTTAGCAGATAGAGAAAAAGGAAAATACGTATGACACCAGTGCCGAGCGCCCGCATAAGACGTCTGAGAGAGAAAACTGAGAAGGAAAAGCTTGACGGTCTTATGATTACCGAGCTTCATAATGTTTTCTATCTTACGGGCTCTTGGATAGAGGGAATAGTCCTCTTAACAAAGGAGAAGGATTTCCTTATTGTCTCCCCACTTTTTGCGGAAGAAGCCAAGGTCGAGCTTAAAGGATGGGAGGTAGTTATCCATGCAGGGAAACTGGATGAAATCCTGAAGAAAGCGTGGAGAAAAAGAGGCAAGAAGCTGGGTTTTGAGGCTTCCAATGTGTCCTATGAGGAGCACGAGAGGCTATCTGGAATAAAGGACATAGAACTTATCCCCTGCCGGGGATGGGTGGAAGAGCTGAGGATGATAAAGGATGAGGCAGAACTCGCTCGAATGCAAGAATCCACTAAAGTGGCTCATTCTGCTTTTGAGTACGTGGAAAGCAAACTCAAGGAAGGGGTGAGTGAGAAGAAAGTATCTCAAGAGGTGGGGTGGTTTCTAAGAGAGAGATCTGATGGGGAAGCCTTCCCATCTATAGTTCTCTTTGGAGAGAGAACCTCCTTTCCACACGGTAGACCCAGTGAGAGAAAATTAAAGCACAACGAGGTGGTTCTTGTGGATCTAGGAGTGAGGCTCCAGGGTTACTGTTCTGATCTCACCAGGACTTTTTTCTTTGGCGAGGTCCCGAGGAAATGGAATAGTATTCTTGATCTTATAACCCAGGCCCAGAGGCTGGCGATACAGGAGATGACACCTGGAGTTACCTGCAGCAAGATTGATGAGGTGTTGAAGGAGAGGATGGCGGAGGCGGGATACATCGAAGCTTACTTGCACAGAGTCGGTCATGGGATCGGAATTGAAGTCCACGAGGCACCTTTCTTCAATTCGGGCTCACAGCACGTATTCAGGGAAGGTATGGTAGTTACTGTGGAACCGGGGGTTTATCTTCCTGGAGAAGGAGGAATAAGAGAGGAAAAGATGGTAGTCGTTACAAGGGGAGGAAATAGGGTTCTGGAATGATTACTGCCAATGGCCTTCGCCAGGGAATGAGAGTGGAACTGGAAGGGGTGCTCTATCAAGTAGAGGAGTTTCAGCATGTCAAACGCGGACGGGGTGGAGCCTTTGTACGAACCAAACTGAAGGACCTCATGACGCAGCAAATCATCCGCAGGGTCTTTTCTCCAACGGATAGATTGAAGGACGCCTTTATTGAAGAAAGGAAAGCTCAGTACATCTATCAGAAAGGTGGCATTTTCCATTTCATGGATTTAGAGACTTATGAGGAAAAAACCATACCGAAAGAAACTCTCGGTCGCCAGGTGAATTTCCTTAAGGAAAACATCACGGTAACTCTTGAGCTCTATGAGGGAAGGATAGTCGAGGTGCAGCTTCCCACGTTTGTGGAACTTGGGGTGAAAACGGCTCTCCCTGGGATCAGAGGCGACACAGTAGGCTCAGCTAACAAGCGTGTTGTTTTGGAGTCAGGCTATAGCCTGCAGGCCCCCCTTTTTATCAAAGAGGGAGACATAGTGCGCGTCGATACCAGATCCGGCCGATACATCGGCAAGAAATAGATAAAAAAGGAACTGAAGAGGAAAAAAGATGGATTTAGATCAGCTCAGAAAGGTCATTGAGATATTTGAGTCTTCCTCTCTTTCGGAGCTCGAAATTGAGGAAAAAGGAACTCGTTTCCGATTGGCTAAGCGAGGTGCTCAAGAGATTGAGGTGAAGAAAGAGAAGGCTCCTCACCTCAAGAGGAAGAGAGGGGCACAGAAGACAGAAATAGAAAAGGAAGAACTGGTTGCGGTACGCTCTCCCCTGGTGGGAACATTCTATAGGGCTCCGTCACCCGATGAAGATCCTTTTGTGGAAGTGGGTGATGAAGTAAATGCCGGCGAGACCCTTTGTATCATTGAAGCTATGAAGGTTATGAATGAGATAACCTCAGAAATCAAAGGTACGGTTAGAGAAATCTTAGTAGGTAATGGACACCCAGTGGAATACGATCAAAAGCTATTCTTAATAGAGGAGACCTAGGTGTTCAGCAGGATTCTCATCGCCAATCGGGGGGAGATAGCTCTGCGTGTCATCAGGGCCTGTAAAGAGCTGGGAATAGAAACGGTGGCTGTATTCTCCAAGGAAGACGAGAAATCTTTGCCGGTGAGATTTGCGGATGAGGCTATTTGTATCGGGCCGCGAGAGCCAGCGGAAAGCTACCTTAATGTTCCCCGCATAATTAGCGCCGCCGAGGTAGCCGGGGCAGAAGCCATTCATCCGGGATATGGATTCCTGGCCGAAAACGAACATTTTGCCGAGGTTTGCCGTTCCTCGGGACTTGCATTTATTGGCCCCAGCCCAGAGATCATCCAAAAACTGGGTAATAAAGTCGAAGCGCGTA
Source organism: uncultured Clostridia bacterium (assembly GCA_964471775.1). Taxonomy (GTDB): domain Bacteria; phylum Aerophobota; class Aerophobia; order Aerophobales; family AE-B3A; genus SOJT01. The sequence goes on along the minus strand of CAYYHL010000023.1, from coordinate 3,574 downwards.
ACATGGTGTCCAGGGCGGGTGTTTCCGTAATACCCGGTTCAGAAAGCATAGCTAACAGCAAAAGAGAAGCTGAGAAGGTAATATCTGAAATTGACTATCCGGTAGTACTCAAGGCAGCTCTGGGAGGGGGCGGAAGAGGAATGCGGGTAGTACGCCAGGGAAAAGATTTGGATAGTCTTTTTGATCTAGCCGGGCAAGAGGCCAAAGTATCCTTTGGAAAACCAGATCTTTATGTGGAGAAATATCTGGAGAGGGCTCAACATGTTGAATTCCAGATCCTGGCCGATGAATTTGGAGCAATTGTCCATTTGGAAGAGAGAAACTGTTCCATTCAAAGGAGGTATCAAAAGCTTATTGAGGAATCCCCTTCCCCGGGTCTGGATGAGTCTCTGCGTGAGAAGATGGGGACCGTGGCGGTAAAGATTGCCAAGGAATTGGGCTATGCAGGGGCGGGGACAATAGAGTTTCTCCTGGATGAGGATATGCAGTTCTATTTCATGGAAGTAAATACCCGTATTCAAGTGGAGCATCCGGTGACAGAAATGGTTACTGGAGAAGATTTGGTCAAGGCTCAGATTAGAGTTGCGGGGGGGGAGCGCCTGAGCTTCGCTCAGGATGAGGTGAAAATTGAGGGATCGGCCATAGAGTGCCGCATCAATGCGGAAGACCCGGAAAGAAATTTTGCCTCTAGCCCTGGTGAAATTACCGCTTTCCATATTCCTGGTGGCCCTGGGGTGAGGGTGGACACCCACATCTTTTCCGGCTATCATATTCCCTCCTCCTATGATTCTCTTTTAGCCAAAGTGATTACCTGGGGGAAAGATAGAGAAGAGGCTCTGGTTCGAATGAGAAGATCTCTGGAGGAATTTGTGGTGGAAGGCATAAAAACCACCATTCCCTTTCACCAGCAAATTATAGAGAACCCACTTTTTAGGAAGGGTGAGTTTCACATCAATTTTGTGGAAGAGGAGCTCGGTGAATAGAAGGAGGCTTTGGGGACCTGCGACATCGAGCTACTATGGTCCTCGCTCCCAAGACAGAAACTCTTCCCTTTTCTTCAGCCAGGAGTCTCCCAAAGGTAAAGGAATTAACGTACTCTCCGGAGAAGGCAGCTTCCCTGATTCACGTTCTCTCAAACGCGAACCTGGACGCTGGTGAGGCTTATGAAAGAAGGGGAAGAGAATTTGGAAAAAGAGGTGAAATACGAGGTAGACAGGAAAGTCACCCTGGAGCTTATCGAAAGGGTTCTTTCCCGGATCCAGGGAGTCTATTCCGTTAAAAAGGACCTCTGGAGGAAGGGAATCAGGATGAGGGAGTTGGAAGGGGGATTGGGTGTTTCGCTCGCCCTCGTAGTTGAAGAGGGGGTCCTCATCCCCCAGATGGCGGAAGAGGTACAGAAGAAAGTATCCGAAGAGGTAGAGAGGAGCCTGGGAATCTCGATGGCCAGGGTGGATATCAAAATAGAGGGAATGAAGTTTTTGGAGTAAATGATCTCCGGGAGGCCAAAATGCGATTTTATCAAAGAATAATGCTGGGGGTTGGATTCGTCGTTTTAGCTGCCCTTTGCCTAGGAGGGGCTCTGGTGGCTGTGGGTGTTTTTTCTCGATTCGTTGTTCTGGGAGCCCTCAGCGCTCTGGAACAGAGCCCGGTGACAAGGTTAATCTTGCTGGTCGTTTTTCTATTTCTGTTAGGAATGAGTATTTATTTCCCCTTTTCCTTTAGAGGCGGAGCCAAAAAGACAGCTGTTCCGCTGAAGAATCCGTTGGGAGAGGTTGAGATTTCCCAGAAGGCTATTTCTGAGTTTGTCCAGCGAATCGGTAAAGAGGTGGAAGGCGTCGAGGATCTAGAAGCAAGTATCGAATCCAGTGATGAGGGACTGGATGTCCATTTGACTCTATCCGCTGAGCCCAAAGGAGAAATCCCCAGGCTTATAGATGAACTCCAAACGGTGGTAAGGAATTATCTTACCAGTACCATAGGGATTGAAAATGTAAGGGAAATAAAGGTTAAGGTAGCTAAAATCCTTTGAGATTATGGCTTTTTTTTCTAGAATAGAAGGTAAGGAATCTGTAGCCCTCGTCCTCTGCGTTGGCTTTTTCCTTTTGCTGAGTCAACCTCCCAGCCTGGCTGAGTTCAACCATCCCGAGCTTCACTGGAGAGTAATAGAAACTCCTCATTTCCTCATTCACTACCATCAGGACGAAGAGGCATTTGCCCAGGAATCAGCCAGGGTTGCTGAAGAGGTTTATCCTTCCATTACTTCTGATCTGGGATATGTTCCTATCCAAAAGATCCCCATTATTATTGAAAATGTGAGCGACGTTACTGGAGGTTACACCTCCCTCCTTCCAGCCAAGATAGTAATTCAGGCTCAGTCCAATCCTGCCAGAACCTCGGGAACCCTCTCCTGGCCCAGAGAAGTTATTGCTCATGAACTTACCCATCTTGTTATGATTGCTGCACTCGGAGAGTCTATTTTACCCTTAAGAAGAATAATGGCTAATCTGGTCCTGCCTATGTGGTTCATAGAGGGGCTCGCCCAGTTTGAAGCGGAAGAGTGGCATTCCTTGAAGGAGATGCAGGTCAGCGAGGCTTCTCGAAAAGGGACCGTTATGTCTGAGGCTGACCTGGGAGCCTTCTACTTCTTTGATGGGTCCGGTAGAACCGCCGGGTATTATCAATCCGATAGCTTTGTTCGCTACATATTTAGAACCTACGGAAGGGACAAAGTGGCCCAGATTCTCTCTCATCTTCGCAGACAACCTATCTTTCAGCTGGTAGGAGAGGTAGGTCTGGCGAGTGGTAAGGGTTTTTTGTATCCCATCCCCGCGTTTCTTAGCTTCAACCAGGCTTTGGTTGACGTCATGGACAAAGACAGCTCCACTCTATATGCGGAATGGCGAAATTGGATGGAAGAGAAGTGCTCACTGCCGAGGGAATCAGATGACCTGCTCCTGCGTTCCGATAAACTCCTGGTTTCCTTAGGCAGAAGATGCCAACATCCCGTATTCTCGCCGAGAGGTGATAGGATAGCTTTCGTTTCCAATCGGGGGTATGACTATGCCATTTTTGATTTGTATCTTATGGATCTTGGCACGGGGGAGGTGGAAAAGCTGGATCAGATGGTTGATCCCTACTTTAGTTTTTCTCCTGAGGGCGATGAGATTGTTTATGCGAAGACTCGATTCTACCCTCCCAGGAAAGCTTATCTGGCCGACCTTTATAAGGTGCATGTGGAAAGTGGCCGCGTTAAAAGACTCACCTTTGGGCTGAGGGCTAGTGAGCCCAGTCTTTCCCCGGATGGAAAGAGGGTACTGTTCGTAAAGCATGAGGGAGGAAATTCTAATCTCTCTTTTCTGGATATGACTGCAGGGAAGGTTTTTCCTTTGACCTATGACAAGGATGCTCTGACTCAGAACTTCTCTCCCTCTTTCTCTCCTGAGGGTGATAGGATTGTTTTTGTCTCCTCGAGAAGGGGACAAAGGGATATTCAACTTCTAGATCTAGAAAGCCAAAAGATTACCTCCCTCACCTCAGATGAGGCGGACGATCGCTCGCCAGTTTTCTCTCCTGA
>CAYYHL010000022.1:0-13148 GCA_964471775.1 uncultured Clostridia bacterium | reverse complement strand
CCTTAGAGAAGAGAATTCCCACAATGTCCTTCACCTATAATGAACCAACCTCTTTCTACGAATATATGTATGATATTGCTAAACTGGCTAAGGAAAAAGACCTGAGGATTATCTTTCACTCGAATGGAGCGCTTAATCCCGCTCCTTTGAAGGAACTTCTCAAGTACACGGATGGAGTGACCATAGACCTGAAGGGCTTTTCTCAAAGGGCCTATGACAACTCCTCGGCAGAGCTCGAACCGGTCTTGAGGACCCTCAGAATCATTAAGGAGGAGGGCAAATGGCTGGAGATCGTGAATCTCATCATCCCCACCATAAACGATGATCCGGAGGAAATCAGAAGGATGTGTTGCTGGATCAAGGAGAATTTAGGAGCGGATGTCCCCTTGCACTTTTCCAGGTTTTTCCCAGCCTACAAATTAACTCAGCTACCAGCGACACCTATCTCCACGTTAGAAAAGGCTTATGGGATTGCCAGAGAGGTAGGCTTAAATTACGTAAGCATTGGCAATGTCCCCGGTCATGAATATAACTCCACTTTTTGCCCAAAATGCGGAAAAAAAGTGATCCACCGGGTTCACTTTTCTGTACTCGCCAATAACATAGAGGATGGGGAATGTAGATTTTGCGGGCAGGAAATTCCCGGCATCTGGACGTAGACCCCCCGCCTGGCCAAACGAGACATACCTTGCTCATGAGAAGACTTTTCCCGGGTGCTGTATTTGTGCTGGGACTTACCGGTATGGTGGCTCAGGTACTGCTGCTTCGAGAAATGCTGGTAATCTTCTACGGAAATGAGCTGACCATCGGCATTATTCTAGGAAACTGGCTTATTCCGGAGGCAATAGGTGCTTTTTTCCTAGGTAGACAAATAGAGAAAATCAGAGCAAAACTTGAGACCTTTGTGGCTGCTGGGCTACTTATCTCACTTCTTCTTCCCTTGATGATCTACCTTACCCGAATTTTCAAAGGAATAATAGGGGTCGCTGTGGGTGAGGGTTTGGGTCTTTTGCCAATTTTCTATTCCTCATTCTTAATACTCCTGCCGGTTAGCCTTCTACACGGAGCATCTTTTACCTTTGCCTGCAAAATACATTCTCAAATACTTAAGAAAAGGGCGGTTTCGATCGGCAGAGTCTATGTGTACGAGACCCTGGGGGTCCTGGTAGGCGGGGTTGTCTTTACTTATCTTTTAATCCCTCATTTTCATTCTTTCGAAATCTCCCTGGGACTCGGATTGTTGAATGCTGTAGTGTGCTTAGGCCTGTTAGGGAGATTTTGGCAGGAAGGAAAGACGAGCTTCAAAAAACTCTTGGGCGCCAGTTCAGTAGCAGCTCTAGGGATATTCTTTGTCTCACTTATCACTCCAGCAGCGGACATCCTCCATCATGTTTCCCTAAGTGAGCAATGGAAGGTGGGAAAGGTAGAGTACTACCAGAATTCCATTTACGGGAATATCGTCGCCGTAAAAGAGGCTGAGCAATATACCTTCTTCTTCGATGGCATCCCCATCGTTACCACCCCCGTTCCAGATGTAGCCCGGATTGAAGATTTTGTCCATCTATCCCTGCTCTCTCATCCTGACCCTCACGAGATTCTGGTTATCAGCGGGGGAGCTGGTGGGGTCATAAATGAAATATTGAAACACCAAATAAAAAGGCTTGATTACGCTGAACTTGACCCGGTGCTCCTGGAGGCCATCCAGAAATTCCCCACTCCTCTTACCGAAGCTGAATTAGGCCATCCCCGAGTCAACATCAAATACGTAGACGGTAGATATTTTGTCAAAAAAACTAATCAAAAGTACGATGTGGTTCTCATAGGTATATCGGAGTTTTCCAACCTACAGGTGAATAGATTAGCAACGGAGGAATTCTTCGTAATGGTAAGAGGCATCTTGAAGGAAAAGGGCATCTTAGTCATTTCATCTCCTGGCTCCCTGACCTATCTAAACGAAGAATTAATGAATCTTAATCTCTCAATTGTTAATACCCTCAAGAAGGTGTATTCTTCGGTGAAGATAATTCCCGGAGATTCCAATCTTTTTCTTGCCTCAATCTCTCCTGAAATCGATGAATTGCAGCCTTCCCTCCTCATAGAAAGACTGGAAGAGCGTGAGCTCCAGACTCGGTCTCTCACCTCTCAATATATCCAATATAGATTGGACTCCAGGTGGCTGGACTGGTTCCTGGGTTCCCTGGCCCGTGGTAAAGAGAATACTTCGAATAATAAAACAAAGATTAACAAAGATTTTCATCCCCTGGGCACGTTCTATAGCCTCGCCTTTTGGAATGCTCTTTTTTCGCCCTGGGGCCAAGGATTATTCAGGTGGCTTGAGAGAATGAGCCTTCGGTACTTCTTTGTTGTCCTGACTGCATTCGGGGCGCTCTTTCTCTTGTCTGGATATAAGAGTGCAAGACTCAGGAAGGGAGCTGTTCCCTTTGCCATTATCTCCACCGGCTTTGCTGGAATGCTGTTGAGCTTAGTCTTGATTTTTGCTTTCCAGGTACTTTATGGATACCTCTACTACTGGATAGGTCTTTTAACCAGTATTTTCATGGCAGGAACGAGTGTGGGTGGGCTCGTTATGACACGCTCATTAGAAAAGGTAAGAAAAGACATCTCTTGTCTTTCAAACCTGGAGATCTGCATAATAGTCCTCTGTCTTTTCTTGCCAGCTCTCTTCCTCGGGACGGGTCCCTACTTTGGCGAATCGCCCTCCCAGGGAGTCTTCCTGGTTTTGTGTTTCGTGTCAGGACTTCTGATCGGGGCGGAGTTTCCCTTGGCCAACAAAATACACCTGAGGACCTCTCCCAGCTTAAGCAGCACCGCAGGCATGCTCTACGCTGGCGACCTTGCAGGCGGGTGGCTTGGGGGAATTATTGGTGGAATAGGACTTTTGCTTGTCTTGGGCCTGTGGAAGACGTGCCTGGTCATAGCATACCTCAAAATAATCAGTCTCATATTGCTTTTAGTCTTGGGTGGGAGGCTGAAGTGAGAATACTAAGAAACAAGAGAAATGCGTGGGTGATTTGCCTTCTCGCTGTAGTACCTGTTCTTCTTATGTCAGGCCCAACTTTTAGCTTAGCAAGAAAGGAACCTGCCTGCCGTGAGATCTCACAAGACAAATATGAAATTGGGCCCCTCTTTGTAGATGCGGAAAAAAGAGAGATACACTTAACTGGCCGGGTTATGAAAAGGGAAGGCTGGGTGCAGTTTCTCTTTTATTGCCATGGTTACAGGTGGCTTGAGGAAGAATCTGCCATCATAATTGATGCTGACCTTATCTTCCTGCAAACTGCAATAGCGCTCCTGGATTGGAAGCTCTGGCACGGGCTCTGGGAGAAAAAAGTGAGACACGAGGATATTAGGGTTAAGCTCAACTGGAAAAGTCGAACGAGTATCCTAGCCACCCAACTAGTCAAAGATGGTGACGGTGTCCAATTCTCTGACCTTATATTTCTTGGCTCTCCCTATTTTGATGAGGCAGTTTTGGGAGAAGCCTTCAGCGGGTCCTGTAGCCTGTGTCCTTTATATAGTTTGGAAGAAAAGGCGCTCCGAAAAGAGTTTGTACGACCCTCAGGGAAATCCGGCTATTTTCTTAACGAGGATCTTATGCCGCCAACGGGAACTTATCTTAAGATAACTTTTAGGCTGGAGAAAGAAAACTGATGGCCGAGATCATAGAGCTATTTCTGATTGGACTTGCCTCATCCTTTTCAGCGTGCCTCCTTTTTTGCTCCCCACTCATTGCCGGATATATAGGAGCAACCCAAAAAAGCTGGTTTTCAGCTCTCAAGGCTGTATCCGTCATTCTAGCTTTTCGGCTGGCTGGTTTTGTAGTTTTGGGACTCATGGCATTCATGATTGGAAGACTGCTCTTGGACTGGCTAATTGGAGCACAGAGAATTATATTTATCCTGGGTGGGGCCCTGGTCGTATTCCTGGGAGTACTAATCATTGTAAGCCAAGAGCCCCGGAACCCATTCTGCAGGATTGCACAGAAAATAAAGACAGTTTCCACTCCTGGAGACCTTGTCTTTCTTGGCCTTCTCATGGCGTTTTTGCCCTGTGCTCCTCATCTGGTTTTGCTCGCGTTTGTAGCCCTTAGCGCGAATTCCATATTTCAGGGAATGGGTTTGGGTGCTGCCTTTGGCATGGGGGCTTCTGTATCTCCTTTGATATTGGGTGTGGTAAGTGGAGAACTTTCCCGGATTACCTTCTCCAAACGGTGGGTAGGGAAAGGATTTAGGATTCTTTGCGGTGGGCTCATAATAGCTGTGGGCTTTCAATTACTTATGGATGTGCTATCATGACAAAAGCCGACGTACCTCAATTGGGAACATCTCTCGCAGTTAGACTTTTGCGCAATAGACGAGGGCGAAATGAAGGGCGTCATAGTCTACAGCAGAAATCCACAATTAGCCAGAAGTCGGCATGAGTGAGATTTTACAAGCCGATCATATTTTCGATGCATGACAGCAGCTATTGAAGAGTTGCGAAAGAAAGGTCTTTTGACAGGGAAAAGTGACAATGTAGGGCCTATAAAGGGAGAGCTATGGGGAGGAGGTGCGAAGACTGAAGGAGGATCTGTCCAACAGGCACAGAATAGTCTATTTAGAGCAGAAATAATGGAGAAGATAAAAGAAGCTATTTTAGCAATAGACATGAAGGACTTCCTAAAGGGCGTGAAGGTGTCAAACCCTAAGACCCTAGACGAGGTTAGCGTATACTTTACAGAAAAAGAAGCCTTGGGCCGGTCCGAAATACTCAGGGGTTATTTTGGAGAGAAAGGAATAAATACAATCATAGAAACCACTACCAGAGAGTTGGAAGATTTGCAAGAAGGTTCAAATATTCTGGATATCGGAGCGGGAACGGGGTTCTTCACCGGAGCTATAAAGAGAAGATTGGGCAAAAATCTCAAGTTCTATGCCATGGATCTGACCCGAGCAATGTTACTGGCTGGTCTCGAACGTATGGAAAAGCATGGAATCATCCCTTTTCTCGGCGCTGCGGAGCAAATCAAAGAGAGTATAGAACTATCCAATTCGTATTATGAAAGATCAAGGGTGACGATTCCTTCAGTCTATCAAGGGATAGTATCCATTTTGACACTGCATCACTGTGAAGATATTGACAGGGTATTCAAGAGCATACACTCTGTCATGGACAGGAGAACAAACTGTATAGTCATTGATCTGTGCGAGCACCCATTCACTGAGTTCAAGCAAGAAATGAGAGATGTACATCTTGGCTTTGACCCGGACTGGATAAAGGAGAAAGCTGCTAAGGTATTTGGGGAGGTGAGGGTGGAAGAATTGCCTGGAATAGAGTGCAAAGAGTCCGGAAGGGCAGCAAAACTATTCGTTGCCTTGATGAAGACCTTGTGAGCTATTCTGAAGAAACTTTAACCTCTTCTATCCCTGTTTGCCCTCGATGTCAGGAATGGAGGTAAACTATGAGGAAAATAGAAAGATATGCCCTGGTATCAATTGTTGCTGTGACATGTATGGCTACACTGATCTTTCTTGTTTTGGCATCGCCGAAGATACATAGCAAAACCACTTCAAGGCAGGGATCAGAGACAATAAAACTATCTGAGCCCAGATATGTTAGCAATACATCGGTGGAGGAGGCTCTGTCTCGGAGAAGATCGATTAGATCTTATGAAGACGGGCCGTTGACACTCCGAGACCTATCACAGCTTCTCTGGGCTGCACAGGGAGTTACAGATCCAAGAGGCTTCAGGACAGCCCCTTCTGCAGGAGCTCTCTACCCCCTTGAAGTTTATGTCGCTGCTGGAAATGTGACTAACCTTCCAAATGGAATTTATAAGTACAAACCCTATGAACATCAATTGGTGAGGATTGCAGAGGGTGACAAAAGAATTGAACTATCCCGTGCTGCTCTGGGTCAAAGCTCGATTAGAGAGGGCGCAGCCGTTATAGTATTCTCTGCAGTTTATGAGCGAACAACCGTCAAATACGGGAAAAGAGGCATAAGATACGTGCATATCGAGGTCGGCCATGCAGCTCAGAACGTCTATCTACAAGCAGTCTCTTCAAATCTTGGAACAGTCATTGTCGGGGCCTTTTACGATGATGAAGTGAAGAAGATTATGGGTATGAGAGAAAATGAAGAGCCTCTCTGTCTAATGCCTGCGGGGAAGGTATGAAGAATCAAGATGAGACGAGATTGGACTCCCCGTAATATGACAATTATTTGGACCTCACCCATCGGCCAGTAGTTCGAATGCGTGAACAAAAGGAAATATTAAGGGTCAAGGTGACGAAAGAAGCTATTAAGGAAAGCTACGCTAAAATTAGCAGATTTTATGCTGCGGTAGAAGGGGCGTTTGAGAAGGGGCTTAGGAAAAAGGGATTAGAACTTTTGGCTGTCCAAGGGGGTGAGGCAGTTTTAGAAATTGGTTTTGGAACAGGCCATGCATTGGTCGAGCTAGCAAGATGTGTTGGCAAAAATGGGAAAGCCTCCGGTATTGACATTACACCCCAGATGGTAGAAATAACCAAGAGAAGGTTGGAAAAAGAAGGGCTCATAGATAGGGTCGAAGTGTACGAGGAGGATGCGAGGAACATGCCCTTTGAAGATAATCTGTTTGATGCAGTTTATATGGCGTCGAGCCTAGAACTCTTCGATACTCCTGACATCCCAAAGGTTCTTGAGGAAGTCAAAAGGGTCCTAAAGCCCGGTGGCAGATTGGGTGTGATCAGTATGTCAAAGGAAGGTCACGAAGACTCATTATTCTTCAAATTCTATGAGTGGCTTCACAAGAAAATCCCAAAATATGCGAGTTGCAGGCCGATTTATGTTGAAGATTCAATAAGAGAAACTGGATATAAGATAGCAGAAGCAGAGGAGTTCATGCTTACTGGATTAGTACCAGAGAAAATCGTGGTTGCCAGAGTGTGAAGGCGAGTTTCAGGTAGGCCATCATGAATTGGGTTTATCCCTCATATAGACCCAGAGAAATGGTAGTGTTCGCTACGAAGAGACCATCTACGCTATTTCTCGGAGCCGGATAGCCAGCTATGGGGTTCCTGCAGGATCTTCGCTGCGGAATACTTTGGCTTTGATAATGCTCCCCACGTAAGTCGGTACAATCTTCTCTCCCGGTTGGACGATGAGGAATTCATCCCGATTCCAATTTCCGTCAATCAATCTTCTCAACAGGCCAACGTCCCCTTTCAGTCTTTCAAATTCCCATCCTTTGCCCAGGGCTTCCTTTCTCGCTTCTTCCTCATATCGTTGAAAATTTCCAATACCCATATCGATATAGGTAATTCGGTCATAGTGCCGGAGCCCATTCCATTCCTGAAGGGTTTCCATAAGATACTGGGCGTTTTCTTCTCCGTACTTCATGACATAATCACTTTGCATTGACAGGACTGTAGGCATCTTTGACATCATACAAAAGTGATTCTAAAATAGACTCTACCTTATGGAGAAAAAGCACCTGGAAAAACACATCCGGAAGGAAATGAGATCCAAAATTGCCCGATACCCAGTATTTGGAGAAGTTATTTATGAATCATTGGCGGGTATCCGAGAGCTCCTTGAGAGAACAAAAAGGAACTATACGTTGTTTGCTTACGTACGAAAAGCTGAAGGTAGATTCCATGAGAATATCCTGCATATCCAGATGCGCTTTGAGAATGCCCATGAAAGGGATACATTGTGGAATCGGGCAAGCGAAAAATTGGCACAGAATATACACAGTGGAATAAGAAGGGCTACTGACCCAAAAGAGAAGCTGGAAATAGAGAATATCCTCTGCGCGGTGAGGTCCGAGAAGTAGTCGGCAAGATTACTGGGTAAAATAGATATGAGATTGACTGTATTGGGGTCGGGGGTTTTTAAGCCCAAGACGGCTAGATATCCCGGTGGGCTGGCTCTAACCATAGACAAGAAGACTATTGTCTTTGATGCCGGCAGTGGGACTTTTATGCGCTTGATAGAGGCAGGAATAGATTATGCGCAAATAGATCATATATTTGTTACTCACCTGCATATAGACCATGTTTCAGACTTGTTGCAATACCTCTGGGCTTACCATCTGGACAGGCAAAGAGATCTATATCTATTCGGTCCCCCTGGACTTAGGGAGTTCTATGAGCGCCTGAAAAAGCTGGCTTCTCAATTCTCACACCTGCCCTTTCAAGTAAGGCTAGAGGAAGTAGACGAAGGCACTGCCATCTCACTGCCATTTCTGAGAATAGAAGTGGTGAGGACACACCATGTGGATGAGCTTGTCTCGGTCTGCTACAAAGTGAAGGCAAATAAGAGAATATTTGGATATTCTGGAGACACGGGGTACTCGGAAAAACTAATACAATTCTTCAAAGATGCGGATCTCCTGGTTCTGGAGTGCACCACGTTAAATGAGCAGAAAGTGAAAGGCCATCTTATCCCTAAAGAGTGCGCTGAAATCGCCAAGAGGGCCCATGTCAAGAAATTGGTCCTAACACATTTAGATTTGGATCTAGAAAAGGTCAAGGAGCAATGCTTGGAAGGATTTTGTGGTGAAATCATAGTAGCCAAAGATTTGATGGAGGTAGAAATATGATGAGGGGTGTGGCGGCTACTCTTCGTCCGGGCTAGGTTCAGCTCGAAGTTCTTTTTTGCGAGCTTGTATTTTCTTTTGCTCAAGCATTTTCTTCTTCGCTCGTCTTGATCGTCTACGTTTTGTTCTGCGGATTTTCTCGCGGCGCATCTGCTCTTCACTTTCCTTGCCCAGTATATGATTCTTAATCTTGCGCACAAGCTCTCGTCTGGCAAGGAAACGATTGAGGCCTTGAGATCGAGCTTTTTGCATTTTAACCTCAAAACCCGTGGGCAGGTGCTTCAGATAGACACACGTAGCCACCTTATTGACATTCTGTCCTCCCGGACCTCTCGCGCGAACAAACTTCTCAATTAAATCCTCTTCGCGCACACCAAATTTGCGCATGTCCTCTTCCAAAGCTTTCTCTTTTGCCTCACGTACCCCAAACTTAAGCATTTGTTTGTCTCTAGACCAATTATTCACATAATAGCATCATCTGCCAGATAAGGTCAAGAAACACCTGAGGATAATTCTCCTGGGTCGCTGCACACCCAGATCGCTATCCTCCAAAAAAAGGACTACGTCGTCTGGGGAGCTCCTCAGCCAAAAGTAATTCCAATTTGACAAAAAGCCCCATCTGGTCTATGTTTTTGGGTATAAAACCGTCTTGGAGAGTGCCGCTAAGACATAAGGAGTCAAAATGAAAACGAAAATTCTCTATGGTGATGAGCTAAGAAATTATGATTTTGGCCCAGGACACCCATTCAGAAGCGATAGATTTACCTCTTTCTTAAAATTGTATGAAGAAAAACTCGGGAGGAACAAAGATTTTGAATTGGTGAAAAACAATGAAGCTGCCTCTGATGAAGAGCTAGAACTCTGGCACACAAAAGATTATATTCAAGCTATCAAAGCTGCCTCTACTGGTATAACAATACCTAATTTGTCTAGATTCATCTCTCAAGACAATGTGAATCCGCTAACCAGGGAATTTCCCAAGAGCATAGAAAAAGCAGCCAGGGTAATAGTCAAAAACTCAATGCTTGCTCTCGATCTTGTCCAGGGGAAAAGAACTGAGAGGGCCGTAAATATCGGGGGAGGTCTTCATCATGCCAGATCTAGTTATGGAGAGGGTTTTTGTGTGTACAATGACGTGGTTGTAGCTGCCAGGTATGCTATCAAGAAATACAACCTGGAAAGGATTTTGATTCTTGACACTGATGCCCACGCTGGAAACGGAACATGTGAGGCTTTTTATTCAGATCCGCATGTCTTATTTATCGACCTTCATCAAAGGGGAATTTATCCAGGAACTGGTTATGCTGACGAAATTGGAGGGGGTAAAGGCAAGGGTTTTACGGTAAATGTGCCCTTAGCTGCCGGGACAAGTGATGAATCATACGAGGTCATTTTTGACGAGATAATTCTTCCTTTGGCGGAAGAATACAGGCCAGAGATTGTTGTGAGATATGGTGGTTCTGACCCACACCCCAGGGATGGGATAACTTCACTCGGCCTGCATCTCTCAGGCTTCAAGATGATAGGGGAAAAGGTGAGGGAAATATCCAAGCTTTGCGAGAGTAGATCTCTTGACTTAATTTGCTCCGGTTATAAGCCGGATGTTCTAGCAAAAGTGTGGCTGGCTTTGATAGCGAGCTTAAGTGGTGTACAACTCGAACTTGAAGAGGAAGAAGTGGGGGTCAAAAGTGATGAAATGCTCACTGAGACAAAAGATGTAATAAGAAAGGTAAAAGAAAACTTGGGGCCGTACTGGAGAAGCATGGAACATTGACTCCTTAATCCTGGAGAATTCATAGAGCTAGCAAAAGTTGGTGTGCAAGAACCTACAATCTGGCCAGATCGCCACATTGATCAGAGTGATCCCCGTACGAATATGAGGGTGCGGAACCATATAAGCCCTGACTTATTTAAGCTGGAATTGTGCCAAAAGGCTAGGTATTCCTCGGTGGCGCTGGCCGTAACAAAGCTTGGTGCGGGATCTTCTATACCAACCTTGGCGGAACTCGAGACTTTTCTTTCAAAAAGTTAGAATATGGACAAAAAGCGCATTCTAATCGCTGCTTCCATGGCCTGTGCCGATTTTGCGAATCTGGGCGAGGCGGTCAGAGTCCTGGAATTAGCCAAAGTGGACGCATTGCACTTTGATTTCTGCGATGGCCATTTTGCACCAACATTTCTTTTTTCTTGCCCAATCCTACGCTCGATTAGACCCCTGACCAACCTGAGGTTTGATGTACACCTGTACTGTGAATATCCATCAAGGTATTTGGATGAACTTGCCAGCTTCGGCGTGGACCTTGCTGTAGTTCAGGTGGAATCTAAGGAAGACTACCGGAATGTCATCAAGAGAGTCCTAAAGAAGGGAATGAAGGCAGGCGTTGGTATTTTGCCCGAAACGCCCGTTCCCCATAATGTTAAAGAGGTATTGCCTTACGTCTCGCTGGTTATTGCAAATACCGTGGGACCCGCTTATGCTGGCCAGGACTTCGACCTGCGCGGCCTCAGAAACATGAAGCGCCTAAGTGAAATCATTGCGACCCACGGATACGGAGCAGACATCGGTGCTGACGGTGGTGTTGGGACGGAGACGCTCGATGCTTTGTTAGGCGCGGGAGCGAACTTGCTAATTTGCGGCACTAGAAGCATCTTTCGCACTGATTTAGATCTCGCTGAAGCAGTAAAGGCCTTCCGAAAAGAGGTAGAATCCAGACAACTCTTGTAAACCAAAAATCCGGAGTTGCGTTGGGGTCAGACTAACAAAATAATTGGAGGAAGGAAAAAATGAGACGAACTTGGCTGTCGGTCATAATAATTCTTCTTCTGTCACCTCTTGTTAGCTTTGGTGGCGAAATAAAGTCTTGGGAAAGTTTTGACTCACCAGTAGCCCCATCTTTGTGGAAAGAACATAATCATTTATTCTTTTTGGGGAGCGGGGCGTGGTGGTCAGTTTGAGTGCCATGGAAAGATTGCAAGATGCTTGGACTAATGCTATAATTACTTTAATATTGATGGTTATCTTTGCAGGTTACCCGAGGCAAGTCAGAGAAGATAGAAAAATGAATCAGCACTGACAAGTGAGCCTCTATCATTCATCTATGAGAGGTGCGACACCATGAGAAAAAAACAAAAGGAGGGTGTAATGATTACCTTTTGGGGGAGAGAAAAAAGAGCGTGGTTGTTAGGAATAGCTACTGTCGTTTTTCTCCTGGGGACGGCTCTGGGTGCTTCCTCAGAAGTGACCAGGGAAGGAGCTGCCCTTTCCCTTCAGGAGACTCTGATTCAGGCATCAGAGAAAGTTGCCCCGGCGGTGGTGAACATCCGAATCGTTAGGCTTACCTACGATTCCTTTTTTAGGGTTGTTCCCGGTCAAGGACAAGGCTCGGGGGTTATTTTCAACAAGGAAGGATATATTCTTACCAACGAACATGTAATTCACGAGGTAAGAGAAATCAAGGTAGTCCTGCCTGATGGTAGAGAGCTTGAAGGAGAACTTATCGGTTCTGACCCCAGCTTTGACCTGGCGGTGGTGAAAATTGAAGCAGAAAACCTTCCTCTGGCTAAGCTGGGTGATTCAGACAACCTTAGGCCAGGCGAGTTCTGCATTGCGATTGGTAATCCTTTCGGATTGCAGAACACTCTTACCTTTGGGGTAATAAGCGCCACGGGAAGAAGCATTGGCCCAGCACGAGGAAAGATTCTCGAGAACCTTATTCAAACGCAAGCTCCCATTAATCCAGGAAATAGTGGTGGACCATTGATAGATCTGGAGGGAGAGGTTATTGGAATTAACACCGCCATCATCCCTTATGCCCAAGGTATAGGATTTGCCATACCCATAAATACAGCTAAAGAGATTATCGATGAGCTCATTGAACACGGAAGGGTGATACGGCCCTGGCTGGGAGTTTCCACTCTTTGCCTGACTCCTCAGGTCAAGGAGCGGTTCAATCTTGGTGTAGATTCGGGTTGTTACATAATTAAAGTAGTTCCCGAAAGTCCAGCCGAGAAGGGAGGAATCAAGGAGGGAGATGTAATTGTTAAAATCAATGACCAAGATGTAAGAACCATTGAAGATCTTCAACGAGTCATAAAAACAAAGAAAATTGGAGAAGAGGTAACCGTATTAATCTTCAGAGAAGATGAATATGAAAGGGTAAAGGTGAAACTGGAAGAGAGGCCTGCGGAATAGGCAGGGGTGTATCATGATGCCGTGGGATGTTAGGAAGTGAGAGTGGGGGAGGCAAAAGATGGACGTAATGGAAGCTATCAAAAAAAGACGGAGCGTCAGAGTCTACCAGAACAAACCTCTGCCAGAGGAAAAACTGAGAAAAATACTAGAGGCAGCTCGCCTTGCTCCTTCAGCAAGAAACCTACAGGCCTATAAGTTTATTGTGGTGAAGAACCATGAGCTAAGAAAAAGACTAGCAAAGGAAGCCACCCGCCACTCCTTCATAGGGGATGCTGCGGTCATAATTGTTGCTGTGAGTCTCGATCCAGACTATGTGATGCCTGGCGGGGTGCCTGCTCATCCTGTGGACATTGCTATAGCTCTTGACCATAT
>CAYYHL010000021.1:8265-13490 GCA_964471775.1 uncultured Clostridia bacterium | reverse complement strand
CCAATGAAATGCCAGTCTGTTCTGTTGTCACCAAGGAAGGCTATTTTTTTTCTGGCTTCCTGCACCCTATTTTCTCCGATTATGCTAACTCCTGCCTCCACGGCTTCCCTGATTTCATCAATCCCCCTGTTCTTAGTAGCCGCAACGATAGCAACCTCCTCAGAGGGACGGGCTGCCTTGGCCGCAGACTCGGCAATCCTCATTTTAACCTTCTCCACATTGGAAGCGATGCTCATTTTTTTCTTGATAAGGAAGAATAGACGGCCCCTGTCACTTCACTATAATCCAAAGCCTGAAATTGTCAATCATCGTCCTGGCTATACTTTCGTGCCATTGGCCTTCTCAAAGTTGCTTCGTATTATGTATCTCTGTATAATTGCACTGAGAAAAATCTTCTTTGTTCTCTAACGAGGTATGGGCTGTATCTTTCGGTGTGTGGCCTGAGGGAGTTTACCAGAGTCAGCTAAGCTCAGTAGGGTAGGGGATTTCAGGAGATTCTCTATGGCCTGTGAGCGATTCGGCTCTGTCTTAAGCTCAGGATGGCCCCTTGATGAAGATGTTTTTTCCATCTGAATAATGATAGCGTGGGGATAAGAGTGAGATCTAGCTTTCCTAAAGGTATAATTTTCGATCTTGACGGAGTGATAATAAAGTCTTCTCTTGATTTTGGGCTCATTGCCAAAGAAATCTTTGGCTCATCCTCCAAGAAGCCTGTTCTGGAGAAGATTGAGGAGCTATCCAGCCCTACTGAAAAGAAGAGGGCCTTCAGAATTCTTGAAAAGCATGAAAAGAGAGCTGCTCTTCGGGCCCAGCTCAATGCTGGCATCAGACAGCTTCTTGGACTTGTGAGACAAAGAGGAATGAAAACAGCCATCGTTACTCGAAACAGCCAGAATTCGGTGGGAATTATCCTGGAGAAGTTTCATCTTCACATTGACTGCATAGTCACTCGGGAAGGTATCCCCCCCAAGCCTTCCAAAAAACCGGTGCTCAGGGCTTGTGAGTGCATGAAACTCAGTCCTCATGAGGTCGTTTTTCTAGGTGACTATGAGTTCGACATGCTGGCAGGAAAAAGAGCAGGGGTCGGGACCATTCTTTTGAGAAACAGCAAACAGCCCGCGTCGGAGAACGCAGATCTGGAGATAGACTCCATCGCGGAGCTTGCAAAGACCTTATTCTAGGATTTCCTCTCCGGGGAGAATAATGAAATCGCACGTGGCGCTGGTAAAAGTACATCCTCAGGCAATAGGATCTATGGTCCTGGAAGCAGTAAGTGAGTCAGTTGACCTTGTTGGAGGGATAGAGAACTTCTGCCACAAGGATAATGAAGTCTTGATAAAGCCTAACATTTCAACTCTAGATAGTTTTCAGTGTACCAATCCCTTGGTCACCCGGGCAGTGGCCAAGATTTTCTCCGAGTATCATTGCACGGTACTAATAGGCGAGGATCCGTCTATTCCCATTAAAGAGAACATTGCTTATAGGGAATACGGCTTGTATGAATTAGCCAAAAAGGCAAATGCAAAGGTAGTTAGTCTTCGCTATGGCCCTCACACCAAAGTAGAAGTTCCTGGGGGTGGTTTTTTCTCAGAAATCGAGGTTTCCAGCATTGCCAAGGAAGCTGATCTTGTGGTGAGTGTCGCGACAATGAAATCCGCGAATATTACCACCGTAACTCTGGGACTCAAGAACCTGAAGGGGTTGGTGAGACCTTCATGGAAAAGGAAATTTCACTGTGAGGGTTTAAACCAGGGTATCGTAGACCTCAATGCTGCAATAAGGCCGGGCCTCACTGTTATTGACGCAACCCTTGGGAAAGACTTGTCTGCATCTCCATGGGTGTCTTACCCTGTAGGTTTGATCATCGCAAGTGCTGACCCTGTAGCTGCAGATGCTGTCTGTGCGAGAATTATGGGATTTAACCCTGAGAAAATAGAGCATATTAGACTGGCCAAAGAAAAAGGGCTTGGTGTGCTTGGCCTTGAGAATATTGAAATTAGGGGAGAAAAACTTCAAGATTGGACCGGTAAGTTCCCCTTTTCTCCACCCAAAGATCCTTTTAAGCTTGCAGAAAAGAGTGGAGGAGGGATAAGAATCATCCAGGGAAATCCCTGCAGTGTCTGTTTGAATGAGCTAGGTCAAAGTCTTGCTTCGCAGGAAGATAACTTACACGCCTTCAGAGATGTAACAATTCTGGTAGGGCCTGAGGCAAAGCCATACCTCTCTTCGGGGCACACTATCCTTTTTGGCAGGTGCCTCAAAAAGCACAAAGCCAGAGGCATCTATGTAGCCGGTTGTCCCCCCCACGAGTATGAGCCCCTGAAGATAGATTCTCTGAAAGAAGTTTTGACCAGAATTTTGGAGAGGCGGGGCTAAAACGGGGGGAGCAGGCTAGATAAGTGATGCCAACAATAAAGGGCCAGCAGCCGAAATCAGGAAAATGACCTCCAAGGGAAATTTCAAGTTGAATCGCTGTTCTGCTGGCAGGATTATTAGGGGTTTGATTTGACTTTTTGAAAAGGTCATAGTAAACTCACCGTAACTTTTGTCGTTCTTTCCCCATAAAGGGAGGTCGAAAGCGGATTGACTCTGTTTTGTGGTCCTGGGTCAGGGACATCAAACAGGTATCAAAGCGCATCTGCGGAGAAACTTATCCTCAAGCCTCGGTATCCCGATTTTACAGGGAATTGGGAGAGTCTCCGAGTCTGTCGGAGAGGCGGCGTATCGAGCAGGAAACAACTTACCTTCACCTTGCTGCACCACATCTTCCTGGCCAAAGAGAAACAGCACATCAAGAAAGATCCTGCTTTTCCCATCTGGTGTCATATATACAGGAGCCAAGGAATTTCGGAGTTTTATCCTGGGTGAAAGAAGGTATCAAGTACTCGGGGAAAAACTGCTTCCTAGAGTTGAATGAGAAGACTGAATGAGTTTGCAGCACTACCCAGGGAAAATGATTTGATAGCGCTTAGAAAGAAGAAGCCCAGCTGAGCTAAATAATGGGAGAAAGGAGGTACTCACGTGTCTTTCCAACATCCAGAGCGGTGGAAAATGCTCATTGGAGGAAAGTGGGTGGAGGCAGAAAACGGGGAAACTTTTGAGGACATAAGTTCCATAGATGGTAGATCCTTGTGGACAGTGCCCAAAGGAACCAGGGGGGATGCAAAGAGAGCAATTGAAGCAGCAACAGAGGCAAAGAAGGTTCTGGCGGACATGACGCCAATGGAAAGAGCGCGGTTTTTGTATAAAGCGGCTGACGAAATTGAAGCTCGAACGGACGAGCTGGCTGAAACAGTAACCAAAGAGATGGGTAAGCCCATCACCCAGGCAAAACATGACCTGGGCCGGACCGTTGCCATATGTAGATCTTTCGCGGAAGAGTCACGTAGAATACTGGGGGAGGTTCTTCCGTCCGAGAACAAGGGTGTTTGGTCGTTAGTTATCCGGATTCCAAGAGGAGTGGTGGCAGCTATAGCTCCCTGGAACTATCCATATCTTCTCTCGGTGAACAAGGTAGCTGCAGCAATAATTACCGGCAATACCGTGGTATTAAAACCATCCAGTGATACTCCAATCACAGGGATCAAATTGGGTGAGATTCTTGCTGAATCAGGCCTGCCTGCGGGGGCAATTAATGTGGTCACCGGGCCAGGTCCTGTAGTGGGCGAGGAATTGGTAAGAAATCCAGGTACAAATGTGATCAGTCACACCGGGGAATGCGCCACTGGAAAGGAAATAGTCGAGAAAACTGGTAGATTATTCAAAAAAATATGCCTCGAGTTAGGAGGAAAAGCTCCATTTATGGTCCTTAAGGATGCAGATGTAGATCAGGCAGTTAGATCCGCTCTGTGGGCTACGTTTGCTGGTGTTGGACAGGCCTGCATTGCGGTGGATAGAATCTTGCTGGCTGAGGAAGTGGCAGATGAGTTTATCCAAAAGTTTGTCGAAGCTGCCTCCACTCTTGTCATAGGTAATCCTCTTCAGCCCGAGACCCAGATAGGGCCGCTGGTAAACAAAAGACAGCGTGACCATGTGGAAAGGCTAGTTGAGGATGCGCTCGACAAAGGAGCCCAGCTTAAGCTGGGAGGGAACCGGGTAACCGAAAATGTCCCCCAGGGTGGATTTTATTACCAGCCCACTATTCTGACAGATGCGACCCAAGAGATGAAAATAATGCAGGATGAGATCTTTGGACCGGCAGTTGCAATCGTGGTTTGCAAAGATGTTGATGAAATGGTGGCCATAGCAAACAATGTAAAATATGGTTTGGGATCTTCAGTGTGGACCAAGGATCTGAATGTAGCTCTGGATGTAGCTAAGAGGCTCGAATTTGGAGGGGTGAGGATAAATGAAAGCCCCTTCTATGACGAGCCTCATGCTCCTCACGGGGGCCTGAAAGAGAGTGGCATGGGACGAGAAGGGGGCCGTTATTCGATCGAAGATTATATGGACTATAAGTGGATAACCATTCATACCATACCCAGGAAATATCTTTTCGATGCCAGCCATTAGCTACGTCATAGAGGCATGAAAGAGCTTCTAGGAGCTCTTTTTTCTTGGTGAGATCCTGGAAAAACCATAGAACGGGGGTGGTTGTCATGGACACAAATTGAGGAGTAGCTGCATGAGGCAACCCGGGGAGTTATGAGAAAATCATAGGGAGCCAGACCGGCAGTGGGTGCAATATGACGGAGTTGCAGCGGATTGTGTGTAAGCAGTCAGATTGGTAAAAAGCCATAAAGGAGGATGTGTATGCGTTCAAGAATTATTCCGATCATTTTGCTGACTCTTTTTGTGTTGGGGACCATTGTATTTGGTGCAAGCTGTGAAACCAAGGAGCCAATTGTTTTTGGTGGAGCGCTTCCTCTTACGGGCTGGGGAGCGGACGGGGGTGAATACAACCGTCGAGGTTATGTAGTGTGGGAAGATATGGTCAACGCCGCTGGCGGCATCCTGGGCCGGCCGGTAAAAGTCATAATCTACGACGACAAATCAGACCCCACCGTAACGACCCGTCTGTATGAGAAGCTGGTTACACAAGACAAAGTGGATTTCCTCCTGTCCCCGTGGACCGATGATATGGTAATGGCCGCTACAACGGTGGGTGAAAAATACGGTAAATCAATAGTCGCAGGCGGAGCAACTTATCCGGCAATCTGGGAGCGCGGGTACAAGTATGTGACCGGCCTGCTTCCCAATTCCAAAGACTATGTGGGAGTGGGTAT
>CAYYHL010000021.1:5046-8165 GCA_964471775.1 uncultured Clostridia bacterium | reverse complement strand
AGGCAGGCTAAGGAAATTGGTCTGAGTCCCAAGGCCTGGTGGTTCACCATCGCACCGGTCATACCGGAATATATAGACGTGTTACGGGAGGACGCCGAATATACACTAGGATGTTCAGAATGGGAACCTGAGCTGCCCGCTACCATTGAGGACTTTGATATCCGTGATGAGTTCAACCAGCGACACCGTGAAATGTTTGGGGGGGATGACCCGGTTGAAGATGCTGCCACGACCTTTGGAGTTGGTCAGATAATGCAACTGGCGATCGAAAAAGTTGGTGAGCTCGACGATGAGAAGATAAATGAGGCTCTTCATGAGCTGGATACCTCCACGGTATTCGGTTATTATAGAGTGGATGAGGCGGGAAAGCAAAAGGGTAAGGTGATGTACGTTATCCAAGTCCAAAATGGAGTGCGCGAAACCCTGTGGCCATTCAAAGCAGCTACCTCTGTACTGAAATTCCCCACCCCGCCCTGGGATAAGAGGGACTAGGGCTTGGTATGATATCGGATGAGAGGACTGTGTCTTGTGGTCCTGTCTAGGCACAGTCCTCTTCTTTCAGGGTAGCATGAGGGTTTCTGGGAGCCATGGCGTCTTTTTCACACCCTTTTTTGGGGATATTTCTTCGAAACTCTTGAAATGTAGCAGGCAAAAACAGAGAAAAATGAGGAAATCCTGGCTTAGGTTTCAGGCGAGAGCCGAAAGGAGGTCGTAGAGGAGTGTTTGAGGCCTGGGTGACAGTTTTGATAAGCGGATTGGCGATGGGAGCAATCTACGCTCTGGTAGCCGGGGGCCTAAATCTTACCTGGGGAGTCATGAACGTTGTCAATATGGCTCATGGTGTTTTCCTTATGCTGGGAGCATACATCACGTTTATGGCGTGGAGCTACTGGGGAATTAATCCCCTGCTCACCATTTTCCTTTCCTTTCCCATCCTGTTCGCTCTGGGGGCACTGATTAACCGTTTTCTGGTAAGAAGGACGGTTGGACTTGCCTCAATGCTCCTTACCTTCGGAATCTTTATGGTGATAGAGAATCTCGCTGTACTCGGGTTTGGTGGTATGTATCGAAGTGTCCGATTCTTTACCGGAAGCTATGATCTTATGGGAATATTTGTTTCGAAACCCAGGATCATAGCCGCTGGAGTTGCTGTTGCAATGTCCCTTCTTACATATTGGTTCCTAAAAAAAACGAAGATCGGAGTGGCCATTAGGGCAATCAGCTTGGATCGGATGATGGCAGAGCAGTGTGGTGTAAATACTAACCAGATCTGCACCATAACTTTTGGAATTGGAGCTGCCCAGCCTGCCGTGGCAGGATCTCTCATGAGCCTGATTTTCGCATTCAATCCCATGCTGGGGCGAGTCTTTCTGGTGAAGGCGTTCGCAATTGTGGTGCTGGGAGGTATGGGAAACTTCTTGGGGGCTCTTATCGGGGGATTGACCATTGGAGTGGTAGAGGCGGTAATTGCTTTCTCCGGTAACCTTCATTTGTCTGAAGCTGTGGGATTCATAATTATTATTCTGATACTACTACTCAGACCATCCGGAATTATGGGAACGAGACAATGATCAAGGATGTTGCGAGAAGTCTTTGGGCTCTTGGGTGGATAGGGGGTGGAGCTATTGCAGCCTTTGTTGTTCTCCTCCTGGTAACCCCCTGGGCGGCTTCTCCATATGTGGTATCTCTTCTCATGGCTATGTTCATGTATATAGTAGTTTGCTCCAGTTGGAACATCATCTCGGGATTTGCCGGGTACGTATCATTTGGACATGTGGTATTCTGGGGAGTCGGTGCATATGTTACCGCAGTGCTTGTGTGGAAATTTAACTATCCCTGGCCCCTGGCAGTCATGCTGGGCGGTGTGGGATCCGCCTTCCTGGCAGCTATTGTGTCCTATCCCATCTTGAAGCTTACCGGGATATACTTTGCCATCTCGATGTTGGCCCTCGCCGAGGCCACCAAGATACTGACATCTCACTTTAGGTCCGTGACAGGTGGTGGAGGGGGAATCTATCTGCCTCCTATGGCTTCTCTCAACATTTTGTATCTCATGATGGGATTCCTAGCTCTGGCGGTCGTCCTCGTATGTTATTCCATAACCCATACCAAATTTGGTCGATCTCTCCTCACTATAAGAGAGGATGAAACCGCTGCTGAGTCCCTCGGAATTAACATAACAAGACGAAAGATCCAGGCTCTTATACTTTCGGGACTGTTCCCGGGAATTGCCGGGGGAATATATGTTATGAATGTATCTTTCATTGATCCGGCAACAGCTTTCGATATATCTATTACAGTGAACATCATTTTGATGACGACATTTGGTGGTATCGGGACAATCATAGGACCTGTGCTCGGGCCAGTCGCTTTTACAGCTGTCTCGGAGTTTCTGTGGGCAAGCTTTCCGTTTCTCCACAGGGCCATACTGGGAGCAGTACTCATTGCAATCGTGATGGGCATGCCTAATGGAATTATGCCCTTTATGGTGCGTTTCGCTCAGTGGGTGGGGATCCGCGAGTTCTTCTCGAGAAGAAGGGAGGCCTCGCAGTGATGATATCTCAGATGCAGCAAAAAAGTGAGTCGCCTGATACCAAGGGGAAGATTCTGGAGGTTCGGGGATTGACAAAACGTTTCGGTGGGATAATTGCCAACGACAATATTGATATGGATGTATTCGTTGGGGAGATTGTTGGCCTGATCGGCCCAAATGGAGCAGGGAAGAGCACTCTCTTTGATATGGTAGCTGGCGTGAAGCCCAGCGGAAGCAAGAGATTTCCCGACGCGGGGTGTGTGCGATTTTTGGGGCATGACATAACTCAGCTTAAAGCTCACCAAGTCTGCCGTTTGGGTCTGGCTCGTACTTTTCAAATCGTCAGGATACTTGAGAAAATGAGCGTCCTCGAGAATGTCACCGTTGGGGCTCTTTGCCGCACTTCTGAGGTCTATGAGGCAGAGAAAGAAGCAGAGAGGATATGTGAATTTGTTGGACTCAAAGACAGGCAAAATTTGGCGGCGGGTGAGCTGACCATTGAAGGCAAAAAGCGACTGGAATTGGCGAGAGCTCTCGCAACTGAGCCGAAGCTTCTTTTGCTCGATGAAGTTATGGCAGGCCTCAA
>CAYYHL010000021.1:0-4946 GCA_964471775.1 uncultured Clostridia bacterium | reverse complement strand
GGAAGATGTGTACTTGAAGGGACCGGGGATGAGCTTTTACAGTCCGATATGGTAAGGAAACATTACCTTGGCCTATAGGCACGTGGTTGTCGGTCTCTCAGTTGGACAAGTTCTCACCCTCCCTTACTAGTCGAGAATCTACCATATGAGTTGTTGGTGTAGTACCGCTCACATCAAGCCAAACTCCCAAGTTGATAAGACTCATCTTGCCATGTAGGAGGCATAGGGGATGAAAAGAAACTTCGACGCAAGAATCCTGAAGGATTTGACTCTGGCAGTTGAAAACTACGATTCCCAAGCCGTGGAAAGTATTTGTAATACAGCTATAGCTCAGAATCTGGACCCAGTTCAGGCTATTGAAGAAGGGCTGGCAAAGGGAATGGGAGAGGTGAGTCGGAAGTTTGAAGCTGAAGAGATATTCTTGCCAGAGCTCATAGTGGCAGGGGAGGCTATGAAGAAGGGTATCAGGATCCTTGAGCCTCACCTCGAGGCATCGAGGAAGGAAAGAAAGAATATTGGGAAGGTTGTTATGGGAACGGTAGCAGGTGACGTTCACGATTTGGGAAAGCAGATTGTATCCCTTCTTTTTTTCATCGCAGGATTTGAGATCCAGGACCTCGGAATCAATGTGCCCGCGGAAAGATTCGTTGAGGCGGTGAGAAAGCTTCAACCTGACATGCTTGGCCTTTCTGCACTCATGACTACCACCATTCCACAGCAGAAGCACGTAATCGATGCCTTGAGGAGCCATCACCTAAGAGAAAAGCTAGTTGTGATGGTAGGCGGTGCGGCTACAGACGAGGAGTGGGCTGAAGAGATAGGAGCTGACGGTTGGGCTCCAAATGCGGTTTTAGCGGTAAAGGAAGCCAAGGCTTTGATGAGGAGGGAATGAATGGCACAGCCTAAATTGGAGTTTCTAACTGAAGAGGAAGTAGAATCAATACATTTCACTTCTCTTAAGATACTGGAGGAGACGGGGGTAATTTTCCCTGTGAAAGAGGCTCTGGGTGTTTTTCAT
This sequence comes from uncultured Clostridia bacterium, assembly GCA_964471775.1. GTDB lineage: Bacteria > Aerophobota > Aerophobia > Aerophobales > AE-B3A > SOJT01. The sequence goes on along the minus strand of CAYYHL010000021.1, from coordinate 3,928 downwards.
GAAAGAGGTGCGAAAGTCAATCATGAGACGGGATTGGTGAAGATTCCTCCCGATATCGTCGAGGAGGCTATAGCCAAAGTTCCCTCTGGGGTCACTCTCTTCGCCCGGGATCCTAAGTACGATGTTCCGGTGGAAAAAGACACGGTTACCTTTGGGACTATTGGCAACGCCACACATGTCCTTGATCCTGAAACGGGAGAGCGAAGGAGGGCAACCAACAGGGACCTGGCGGATATTACCAGGGTTATAGATGCATGCCAGAACATACTCCATCTGGAGCCTCAGGTGACACCCCAGGATGTGCCTAAAGAGGCGTCCTATCAGTACTCCTGGGCCACCACCCTCAAGAATACCGTAAAACACGTACGTCTTTCAGCTCACGGCAAAGATGGAGTTCAAGACGGTATTAAGATGGGCTCTGCTATCGCAGGCGGACAACAAGCTCTAAAGACGAAGCCCTTCATATCCTTTATGGCTCTAATTCCGAGCCCCTTGGCACATGATCCCACTGTCTGTGAGGGTTTCATTGAAGCGGCCAAACTGGGTTTTCCCATCTGGTTTGAGTCTGGTCCCGTAGCCGGGGCCTCTGCGCCAGTCACCCTGGCAGGAGCTCTGGCTCTTAATAATGCTGAGGTTCTCAGTGGAATTGTGCTAGCTCAGTTGGTGAGACCCGGTGCCCCTGTAATTTACGGGAGTTTCTTAAGAATTATGGATATGCGAACGGGGAATGTCTCTATATCCAGTCCTGAGTTCTGCATCTTTCGTCCTTGCATAGCATCTCTTGCGCGCCACTACAAAATGCCTAGCTGGGCAGGCGTAATGCTCAATGACGCCAAGATCATTGACTGTCAGGCAGGCTACGAGAAGGCCTTGAGTGCTCTTATGTCTGCTCTGGGAGGGGTGAATCTTCTGTGCGGCATGCAGCTCGATAACGAACACATAGTGAGTGCTGAGGATATGGTGGTTAATGATGAGATTGTTGGAGCCGTTCTTCGGATCTTGAGAGGATTCGATGTAAATAAAGAAACCCTTGCCCTGGAAGTGATAGATGAGATAGGGCCTCGGGGAGTATTCTTGAGGTCCAGACACACTATGGACCATTATCGGAGGGAACTCTGGTTCCCTTCGATTACTGAGAGGAGTACCTGGACTGAATGGAAGGCAAAGGGTGAGCCTGACATGTGGAAAGTTGCGCGGGAAAGGACCAAGAAAATTCTAAAGACTCACAAGGGTGAGCTTCTTCCTCACCAGGTTGCTTCTGAACTTGATGCTATTGCCCGCCAGGCAGCAAAGAGGCTGGTAAGGACATAAGATCCAGTTTTTTCAGAAAAAGATCACTATTCCCCTTTAGATAGTCACAGGTTTTTCAATCTCAAACTGCATGTTTTTCCCAGTTTTCTTCACCACAATATACTTTTGCCATAGTTTGTCATTCCTGGGTAAAGGCTGTGAATCATTGAGACTGTGAAAGTAAAGGTGAGGTCCACGACTTTCCCTCCGTATCCGAGCTGCTCCCATAATCATTTCGGCCACGGTTAGAAGATTCCGGGTTTCCAAAGCAAAAACGAGTCCTTTTTTGTCGACGCGAATTCCCTGTTCCTCTATTTCCGCTAGCTTCTTGAGTCCTTCACCCAGTCCCTCCTCCGTCCTCATGATAGTTGCGTAGCGGAAAAGCAGGTCCTGGATCTTGCTTCGAACCAGGGAAGCCTTCCTCCCGCTCCTGCTCCACAAATTCCTCAGGTTGTCTCTTATTTTATCTGTATAGATAGGTGTACTGCTGGAGTGGCTAGTCCTTTTTGCCTCATCTAGAGCATTTAGTCCAGCGATCTTGCCAAATACCTGAGAGTCCAGGAGAGCATTCCCTCCCGGCCTGTTCGCCCCGTGCTGCGCTCCAGCGCATTCCCCGGCTGCATAAAGGCCTTTGATGGATGCTTGAGCCCCCTCTCTTATTCTCACTCCCCCCTGGAAGTGCTGGGCGGCCGGAGCTATCTCTATTCTGTCTCCTGCTTCGAGGTCAATCCCTCTTTCCTTAAGCCACCATACCGCCTCTGGATTTATCTTCTCAAGTCTTGATAAGGGACTTTCCTTAAGCCCCTTTTCATTAAGTACGTCAACTCTCTTTATCTTTCTATACCAGACTGCTGCCTCGCTTAGCTTGTCCCATTCCAGGTCCCTGGCATTAGAGCTATAGTCAAGGTAGACCTTTTTTCCCTTCCTGAGCTCCTTGTAGACAGCAATGTCTAGTATGCGAGATGTGTGTTCGAACGATACCGGCCAGCTTGAGCCTTTCTGGAAAACCGTACGGCAGGTGTCATTCAGGGCGATATCTGAAGAGAGATAGCTGGTGGGCAGAAATTCTTCTTCCCTATCATTGATAAAACGAGGAATGGCCCGCATCATGCTTCCAGAACAGGCGAGTTTTGTCTTGACTGAGGATAGTCCCACCTGAATAAACTCCATATTCACCAGCTCCGCTCCTACCCTGTAGGCCATGGCATAGCCATCCCCGGTCATACCCTCAGGATAAACGTTGATCTTGAAAGCCTCTCCTGCCCCTCCCGCAGCCAGAATGACTGTTTTAGCCTTAATGAGAACTTCCTCTTCCTTTCTCCTCAACCCAAATGCCCCTATAACTCTATCGTGGGAAGGAGAGACTATTAAATCGACCGCCATACAGTTCTCCAATATTTCGACCGGGGTCACTTTTACCTTCTCAACTAAAGCTTTCTCAATATGATTTGCCGTATACGGACCTGTATAGCAGGCACGAGCGAACCTGGAGCCATCGGTGAGGAATTGATGGGGCCTGCCGTCTTTTTTTACCCAGGGGACTCCTAATCTCTCCAGGTACTCAAAAGCTTCCCGAGAGTTCCGTGCCAGGACTTGAGCCAGATCCTCATCGGAAACACATCCTCCTATTCTGTAGATGTCATCAGCATGATACTTCCAGTTATCCTCCCCTCCTGGTTCAGTAAAGGGTAGGGTAGTATGGAAAGCCATCCTGTCAGAACAGGCATTGGCCGTTACTCCGCTTTTGCCCAGTTCTCCTTTGGTAGCCAAGATCACGTGTACCGAGGACTCTCTTTCTACTGCCTCAATCGCAGCACGAAGTGCGGCTCCTCCTCCGCCCACAATCAAAACATCACACGTATATTCTTTCATTATTGCATCTTTCTCGGGGTACCGTCTCAAATTCCTTGGGTTTGGTCTCCCACCTCTTAAGGGCTACTCCTTATGCAATGCCTACAATCTTTGAATGTGAAATCCGCCGTCGACATTAATGACATCTCCAGTGGAGTATTTAAAATGGCCCTTCACAAGGCCAGCTACTGCCCTTCCAACATCTTGGGGCTCACCCCATCTATTGATAGGGAGGAGGCCCTCCCGGAACAGTTTATCGTACTTATCCTTGACTCGCGAAGTCATGTCTGTGGATATTATTCCTGGCCTTATCTCATACACATTGATACCGTACCCAGCCAATTTCGCCGCATAAAGCTTTGTCATCATACTCATACCTGCTTTACTTATGCAGTACTCGCCCCGATCGGGCGATGCAGCATAAGCGGAGACAGAGGAAATATTTACAATAAAGAGGTCTCGCTCTGGATGACTTCTTTTTTGCTCAATCATCCACCTGCTCACTAGTTGAGTCAAGAAATATGGTCCTTTCAAGTTTATACCTAAGACTCTATCAAAGCTCTCTTCAGTAGTTTCCAAGATATCTTTTCTTTCTTTCGGAGCAACGCCTGCATTATTTACCAGGATATCTAGCCTACCAAGCTTTTGCTTTATCGACTCTACCAGCTCCTTCCGAGCTCTCGAGTTAGAAACATCGGCCCCAAAAAAATAGGCTTCTACTCCGTATTCTCTGCATATATGGATGGTTTTTTCTGCGCTTTCCTCAAGCCCTCTACCATTTACTGCA
>CAYYHL010000020.1:0-13655 GCA_964471775.1 uncultured Clostridia bacterium | reverse complement strand
GTTTCCAAGAAAGCCATTCTCTTTCTTTTGTTTTTCGTTATACTCTGTCTGCCCTACTGGATTTTCCTGCATCAACATCTGGACAGATGGGTTCTTAGCGCTAATAGCAATTATGCTAACGTTCATTGGTATAAATTGAGATCAGAAGGAATGAGCCAAGAAGAGATTGCGTTTAAGGCCGGCGACTCCGAGATTGCTTCGAATTTGATTGCGTCCGATCCAAGATTGTCAGATCCATCCGCAGGAATATTTGGTTACTATTCTTCCCATCCCGGCGAGCTACCCGAGAGATTTATGCGAAATCTGAGAGATGCTTTCTTTGAGATCGAGAAAATAGCGGAACTACTAAGGATTTCACCCTTTACTCTGAAAGTTATTCTTGGTATGGCGGGGGTTTTTGTCCTCCTGGGGTTTACTAAGATGCTCTGGGAGAAAAAATTGACGGTGAACGAGCTGTATTTCCTGTTTCTTTTTCTTTCGCTGTGTGTTTTTCTTCTTTTTCGCTTTGAACACAGGTATTTTTACTCCTATATCCCTCTCCTTGTTATAATAATAGCCAAGGCAACTACTGAGATTGAGGGCTGGCTTAAGAAAAAAATTTCTCTTCGGAATAGAATGTGTGGTTTGATATCAGGATATTTGCTCACGGGGATACTTATTGTAGGTATGGGTTCTCTGTCCATTTATCTCATTCCGAAAAAAAAAGAGTTGGTTCCTTATGAATATAAGATTATGGGTCAATGGATGAAAGAAAACATAAATGATATTGAGAACAAGATTGTAATGTCAAGGAAACTGGGGGTACCCTTCTATGCAGGAGCCAAGCACCAGCCAGTCTACTATGGTGAATACCCGGGATTAATTGAGTACGCGAAGTCCAGAAAGGTCGATTATTTGCTGATAGACGATTGGATAATTCCAAAGACTAGACCTCAATTTGCCTTTTTGTCGAGAGAGGACAGAAGGCATCCAGGATTAGAACTGGTTCGCACAGTACAGTACCACGGTCGAAAGGCAATACTCTACAAAGTTGAATGAGAGGTAGAATTATGTTGAGGAGGATTATGTTTGAGTCGTTGAGATGCAAGAAGGAAGAACGATGAGAGTATTCGATTTTCTCGCTATCCTTATTTCTGTCTTTCTCGCGGTTGTCGGGCAACTGTTGTTGAAGACGGGGATGCTGCGTGTCGGCAAATTTTCCCTCCAGGTTTCCGGTCTAGTGCACCAATATATCAGAATCCTTCTAAATCCCTTTATCATAGTAGGCCTTTTTAGTTTTCTTGTCAGTATGCTGGTCTGGCTCTATGTCCTCTCGAGGATGGAGCTTAGCTTTGCCTATCCATTTGTTGCACTCAACTATGTGCTGATATTGTTTGGTTCATATTTCTTATTTAAAGAGACGATTACCCTTGTTAGAATGATCGGCGTGGTGGTGATTATCGCCGGAGTCTATTTGATTTCAAGAGGCGGCTAAGGAAAGCGGCAATTTGGTGAGGCTCCTCTGGCATTTTAGATAGAAATTATAGGGAAGTGGAAGGTGAGAGTATTGGTTACGATTTTTGAAGAATTGGTCCCCTTAAGCGGCGGGGGAACTCCGAGAATATCAAATCTAATAAAGGCTCTGGTCAGGAAAGGACATCAAGTTTATGTCGCCTCTTCGATCGGGGTGAGAAGAGAAGATGCCATTGACCGGATGAGATGCGTTGATCTAGTGCCTCTTCTGAGGGTGAGTCGCTTAAGCTCAAACAAAATGATAAGATACCTTTATGCTCATCCTCTCAATATATGGCGGGTAGCCAGGTATGCCAGGAAGGTAAAGCCTGATCTTATTATTTCTCATAATAGCATTGCCGGGTTTGCTGCGCTTTTAGCAAAGCGGTCACGGAAAGAGTGCTTCATCATTTTGGATTTGACTGATTTACTCTTTGAGTATCTGGAAGACTATCATTTTGGGGGATGGATGAGATTAGTTCGACTTCTGGGAAAACGTCTGGAGAGGAAAACCATTAGAGAATCGGATAAGGTCATTACCATTAGCCATTCGATGAAGAGCATTCTTTTGAGCTATGGTGCAAGACCGGAGAATGTTGAAGTGATCTGTGATGGTGTGGATACCAAAATTTTTGAACGTAGCGATGAAGGGAAACTGAGGAGTGAATGCGGAAAGGACGCCGAAGATATTGTCATATTTCAGGGGGTAATTGACCCCCAGGATAATCCCCAGGTTATTATTGATACAGCTAGGGAAGTGGTAAGGAAGCATTCCCGAACGATGTTTTGGATAATAGGAGATGGAACAGCTCTACCTGCACTTAGGCAAAGAGCTACTGAGGATCAGCTAGCCGAACACTTCTATTTTTCAGGATGGGTCAAGCAAGAAGAGGTAGCCCGCTACATTTCAGCGAGCGATATTGGATTGGTTATTCTTCCCGACAGTCTCTCGGCCCGGGGCAGAGTAACTCTCAAGGAATTCGAGTATTGGGCTTGCAGCGTTCCTGTTATTGCTCCTCGACTTCCAGCACTTGAGGAAGTGGTTGAAGAGGGAAATACAGGTTTTTTCTACCAGCCAGGCGATTTTAAGAGTCTTGCTCAGAAAATAATGATTCTCATAGAGAATAAAGAGATGAGAAAGAAAATGGGACAGAGGGGAATGGAGTCAGTTAAAGATAGATTCGAATGGCAGAAACTGGCTAATCGTTATGTGAAGATTTGCGAGGATTTCGTGAGGAGATTTTAGTAATGAGAGTCTTATTGATAGTGCCTGGGACCTACTCTTGGAGATATCCCGGCCAGGTGCAACCCCATACTGGGATAGCTTACCTAGCGGGGGTTTTGAAGAAGAATGGAATTGAAGTGAGAATACTGGATATGGGCTTAAGATGCCATACTAAACAACTTTTCCCAACTCTTGATCTTTTTCGCCCGCAACTGATAGGTATAACGGTGTTCAGTCTTTACCATAAAAGAGCTTACGACTTGATTCATAACATCAAGAATCATGGGGAGTACCAAGTTGTTCTTGGTGGTCCTCATATCTCAGCGATTAGAGACACAGCGCTAAGGAAAAGTGAGGCAGATTTTGCCGTAAAAGGGGAAGGAGAGAGAACCCTACTTCAGCTATGCAAAACCATAGGAGAAGCAAGTACTGACTACAGTGACATTCAAGGACTAATTTGGAAATCCGAGAACGGCGTGGTAGAGAATAATGATAGGCCCTTTATTGATGACTTGGACGCTCTTCCTTTTCCTGCCTATGAGGAGTACCCGTTAGAAAAGTATTCTTGTTATGAGGACAAAATCTTACCCATCATCACTTCCAGAGGATGTTCGCAGCGCTGCATTTTTTGTTCGGTGAGACTTTGTATGGGGGGAAAATTCAGAGCTAGAAGTCCAGAAAATGTGGTAGCCGAAATAGAGCATTGGTGTGAACAAGGGTGGAAGAATTACGAGTTCCAGGATGACAATTTTACCAGTGATATGACGAGAGCGAAGAGAATTTGTGAGGCTGTAGTCAGCAAAAACTTGACCATTAAATGGTCTTTACCGAACGGCATCCGGGCAGATAAAGTTGACAGAGAACTCCTAGAAAAAATGAAGGAATCCGGGTGTTTCCGGATTGCATTGGGTGTTGAGTCTGCCAATAACGATGTTCTGAGGAAAATAAAAAAAGGGACTAGAATTGAGCGAGTTGAAGAGACTGTGGAAATGATGAAGCAGGTGGGAATGGAGTTAGTTGGTTTTTTCATTGTGGGTCACCCCACTGAAACCTATGAGCGGTTTATGGAAAGCATTGAGTTTGCCAAACGTATGCCATTTGATCAGGTGAGCTTTTGGAATATGATTCCCTATCCGGGGACAGAACTCCTTGAATGGGTAAGGGAGAATGCAACCTTACTTTATCCAGAAGAGGTCTATCTTAATCGAGCCTCCCATTGTGAAGGCAGACCAGTGTTTGAAACGGATGATTTTTCTGCGGAGGAAAGAACAGAGGCATACCAACTCGGCCGTTCCTTAGAGAGAAAGAGTATTGCCTACTGGAAAATGGGCAAGTTCTGGGGGCCTATTGGGTTGGCCATATCTTCATTCCCCATTCTGGAACGAACTATGGTTCGATTAATTAAAACGAACCCAATAGCTAGATTCTTCTTTAAAGCCTTATCCTTTCGGGCAGGAGAGAATAGAGCAGGTACTTGCGGTGAATAATACTCCTTGGAAATCCCGGAGGTGTTGATTATGAGGGTTCTGGTTACCAATCCTCCCTGGCCAGGGCCAGGATACGGAGCACGCTCAGACGTGAGATGGCCGCACAAGAGAAGCGACAAATTTATAGAATATCCTATTTATTTAGCTTATGTGGTTGCGGTCCTGGAGAAAGCAGGAATCGAGGTGGAGTTCGTCGACGCAGTGGTAGAGGAGATGTCCATCCCAGATTTTACTGCTGCGGCTGCAAAAATTAATCCCGACATGGTAGTTATTGAATGCTCCACTCCTTCAATAGAGTACGACCTTTTGACGGCTAAGAGTCTAAAAGAGAGGATGAATAATGTTTTCATAGTCTTGATTGGCTCTCATCCCACTTTTTTTCATAGAGAAGTTATGAAGGAAAATCCCCAGGTTGACGCTATTTGCAGAGGAGAGTTTGATTTAACAGTCAAAGATTTGGCAGTGGCCCTTTCAAATGGTGACAAACTTGATAGAGTAAAAGGAATTACCTACAGGGATGGGCAAGGGGTCCAGGAAAACGAAGATCGCCCTCTCATCATGAATGTTGATGAGCTGCCCTTTCCAGCCAGGCATATTGTGAAGGGTGATCACTATAGGCAGGGTACTTTCACTGGTAAGCATTGCACCACTGTGGTTAGTTCACGGGGATGCCCCCACCGGTGCACCTATTGCTTGTGGCCCAGAACCTTGTACGGAAGCCGATTCAGGGCTAGAAGTGCGGAAAATGTGGTGGCCGAGGTGGAGCAGCTGATAAGAGATTTCCACATTGATGAGATATATTTTGACGACGATTCCCTGGCTTTAAATCGAGCACGCATCCTGAGAATTTGTCAATTGATTAACCAAAGGGGTATTAAGATCAAGTGGATACCCCAGTGTCGAGTGGATAGCATGGATGAAGAGATCCTCAGTGCCATGAAGAGGGCGGGGTGTCATTACATAAGGTTTGGCGTAGAGTCGGGTTCCCAAAGGATGTTAGATATTATGAGGAAAGGGACTACCCTGGCTCAGATTGAGCGAGCTTTTGATTTATGTCGAAAGGTGGGGATAAAAACCCAGGCATTCTTTCTCTTTGGAATTCCAGGAGAAACTCGCCAGACTATAAGGGAAACCATAGAGTTTGCCCAAAAACTAGAGCCAGATAGTGCCCAATTTGCTGTGGTTATTCCTCATCCAGGGACGGATCTCTACCAGATTTGCCAGAGAGAAGGTTGGCTCAGGTATGACAGTTGGGAGGACTTCTCGGCCTGTAATTCCCTTATTGAGACTCCTGAGTTGTCGAGGCAGGATGTGGAAAAGGCTCGAGTTAGAGCGTACCGCAAATTCTATTTTCGGCCCGCCTATATCCTGAGAACCGCTCTTAAGATACACAGTTGGCATGAGTTTAGAGCGGTAGCGAAAAGTGCTGGCTCCATCGTTGATCGAATTTCATTTTTTTCCCGGTCCAGCTGCTAAGTAATGAGGCCAATTCATGGGGAGGGGCTAATTTGATTAAGGAAGAAGAAGTTTGCTCGGTGGTGATTCCCGTTTTTAACGAGGAAGATAATTTGGAGCTACTTCACCGTCGTTTGTCCAAGGTTTTGGAGAATCTCTGTCAACAATACGAGATTATCTTCGTGGATGACGGAAGCAGGGATAACTCCGTAGAAATAATGAGGAGGCTTCGGGAAGCCAATCCAAGAGTCAAGATTATCAGCTTCTCTAGAAATTTCGGCCACCAAATAGCCATTACGGCCGGGATTGACTATACCTCAGGTAGTGCGGTGATCGTTATGGATGCTGATCTGCAAGATCCCCCTGAGGTTATTCCCCAATTGGTTGAGAAGTGGAAAGAAGGTTACGATACAGTTTACGCAATTCGGGAAAGTAGGAGGGATCCACTTTTGAAAAGGGCCATCGCCTTTGTTTTCTACAGACTTTTCAGGAGAATGTCAGATGTTGATATCCCCGTGGATGCTGGTGATTTTCGCTTAATGAGCCGAAGGGTGGTAGATATTCTAAAGGCCATGCCTGAGAGGAACAGGTATCTTAGAGGATTGGCCAGTTGGGTTGGCTTCAATCAAGCCACGGTCAGGTACGCCCGGGATGAGCGATATAGAGGGGAAAGAAAATATACCCTATGGCAATCGGCCAGGCTCGCCGTTGACGGGATCACCTCTTTTTCTCACTTTCCCCTGAGACTGGTAACTCACTTGGGACTGATAGTATCCCTGGTAGGGTTCATATATACTGCCAAAATAATCATAGATACATTGCTTTTCGGCAGAGTAGTACCAGGCTGGACTACGCTCATGGCTGCGGTTATCTTTCTGGGTGGAGTACAACTGATTGTAGTTGGAGTAATTGGAGGGTACATTGGAAGAATCTATGTAGAGGCTCAGCAAAGGCCGCTCTATCTCATCAAGCAGAAAATTGGATTTTCAAAGAAGGCCGAAGAAAGGGATAAGTCAGAAAGGAGATGACCTTGCAAGAACAAGAACTCAGCTTGAAAGACTATGTCGCAGTGATTGGAAGAAGAAAGAAGATTATTTTGTTAGTATTTGTCATAGCCATAATAGGTAGTGCGGTATTGAGTTTTGTGTTGCCACCGGTGTATCAAGTAGAATCAACCATAAAGATTGGACAAATCGTGGACTTGAGTACCTTTGAGAAGACACCAATTGAAAGTGCCCTTGCGACCTCTCAGTTTCTGCAGGGATCGGAGGTGCTGGGAGATGCAATACGGGATTTGAAATTGCCCTTTACTCTCAAAGAACTTCGCAAGAGAATCTCCGCAGAACCTGTGAGACAGGAAGAGGATCTGGTGGAAATAAGAATTGAGATGAGCCGGCCTCACCAGGCGCTGAACATAGCGGACTATTTGGTTAATAGACTGAAGGAACGTCACCAGCAGACGAAACAGTTGCATGAGAACAAGAGCGAAATCTTGGCCAGATATGATGAGCATATTGCTGCTCTTACTGAACAACTGAAGGGGATCGAGCAGGCTGAAAGTGGAATCGTGGCTACGTACGGTGAACAGGTCGAAGAAATCAACAGACAACAGTCCATCATTGAAGCCAACAGACAGGAGATCGTAGCCGAATATGATGAAAGAATAAGAGGAATCAATGAGCAATTGCCCGAGATTAGGGGCGATATTGCTGAGGTAAAGGAGGACTTGAAGAAAATGATGGAGGTATCTCAGCCTCTTTCTGAGGCTGATGCCCGCCTCTTGGTGGGCTATATGGGAGATGTCAAAGGCAAAGAAGAGCGATATGACAGTTTGCTCAAACAGCGCAGGGACGCTCAGACAAGAAAAGCTGAGCTTCTGGCAACCAATCAAGCTCAATATAACAGTCTCAAGGATGCCTTGAGAGCAGTTCAGATGAAAAAGGCTGAGCTTCTCAGAAATGAGGAAGAGCAATATGATACGCTCATGAAGGAGAAAAGAGAAACCGAGTTGGAAAAGACTAAACTTCAGAGCCTGGAAACAGCAAAAATGTATACCAGTGAAGTCATTGTCCCGCCCAAGGAGCCAGAGGAGCCGATAAGGCCTAACAGACCTCTGAACATAGTGGTTGCTGCTGTCATAGGTCTGGTGGTTGGATTGGGATTGGCATTTTCTCTGGAGTCCCTTGAGAAAGCTCAGTAAATGATGAGAAAGTTGAGTAGATCACTATTCAGAAAGTTTCTAGGGTGACTTTCTCCAGGCGGAAGAGAAATTGCAGAACAGAGAAAATAAGAGTCAAAAAGAACTTTCGGTAATTATTCCCTTGTTTAATGAGGAAAAGAGCCTTAGTTCACTTTGTAAGGAGCTGAAGTCCGCATTGAAAAGCTTTGGTAAGTCATATGAAATAATCTTTGTAGACGATGGTAGTAAAGACAATTCTTGGTCAGTCCTGGAAAAACTCCATGCTCACGATGAAGACATAAAAGGTATCCAATTTAGAAAAAACTCGGGGAAAGCGGCTGCTCTTTCTGCTGGATTTAAATATGCCCGGGGGAAGGTAATTATAACTATGGATGCTGATCTCCAGGATGATTCAGGAGAAATCCCAAAGTTCATTAAGAAATTGGATGAGGGATATGACTTAGTTTCAGGATGGAGATTCAAAAGACAAGATCCCATTTCCAAAACTCTTCCCTCGAAAATCTTTAACTACTTGACTTCGATGCTAACCGGGCTTAGCATTCATGATTTCAATTGCGGGTTTAAGGCTTACCGCAAAGAGGTGGTCAAAGATATCGAGCTTTATGGGGAGCTACACAGATATATTCCAGTTCTCGCTCATTGGAAAGGCTATGAGATAGGCGAGATTAAGGTAAGACACCATCCCAGAGCACATGGGAAGTCTAAATATGGTATGGTGCGACTTTTCAGGGGATTCACGGATCTACTTACGGTTATGTTCTTAACCAGATATATGAAGAAACCCCTTCATTTATTTGGGGCTATCGGGTTGTTACTCTTCCTGCTGGGGCTTATCGTAAATATCTATTTTGTTGTTTTGTGGGCTCTTGGACGGGGAGGTTGGGTAAGACCCTTACTGCTATTGGGAGTCCTCTTAATGCTGATTGGCTTTCAGATTGTCTCCACGGGATTGATAGGTGAGATAATAGTCAGCACCAGGGGCAAGACTGACGAGAGTTATACCATCAAGAGAATTCTTAGGTAGTCATTTCAGTATAGAATTCCTTTTTTCGCCGAAGAGAACTTCATATGAGACTTTCAGATTCGTCCAAATGCCTTTTGATAAAGACTCGATTCCTGGCAGTGGTGGGGGGGCTCATTCTTTGGGTGGCGACCGGTCAGATATTGGAAACTACCAAATGGACCCTTCCCTCATGGAATCTTATTCTGAGGAATCCCTCCGCTTGCTATGATCAAAGGATGATGTCCAAATGGGGCATGGACTATCGATTTCACGCATTCGCTAGAGACCATACTCCCCCTGATGCTTGTCTTCTCACCCCCCCCTGGATCCGACCGTGGATCAATCAGGGAAATATACTTCTGTTGACATACTTTCTCTATCCCAGGAGAATTTTCTACTGGAAACCTCAGGTTGAGAAGAGAATTGAAACCGAGGAAGTTATCACTCATGTCTCGGTAGCCTGGGGGAAAGGAAAACCCACAGGCGGGGTAACGTTCGGTTGGCCAAAGTTCCCCGTCAATGCCAGAAGATTCGTTCACTTTCCCACAAAGAGAGAGGTACTCTTATCTCACCTGTCCATTGATTCTTCTTCATCCGATGCTTCCCCAACGACTGAGGGCCAAAATTTGATATCTTCGGCACAACTTCTGGAAAACTATCTTTCCGATTCAGCAAAAGAAGTCAACGATCACCGACTTCTGGAGTTTGACCCTCGTTTGGAATACCTGAGTCTCACCTATACCCTCAATAACTTCGATTATTGGACCAAGGCAGCGAATACTCCTCTTACAGACAAGGTGTCAGTCAAAGCCAGGATAAGGGCCAATATGAGACATAGTGTTAATCTCATTGCCGAGGTGAGGTACGGCAATGGCAGACTAGCCGTTTTTGGTTCGTACCCTAACAGGGGACATGACTCCTGGGAATCTCTTTCCATTACCGGCCTTTATGAAAGGGCCAAGGCGTATGGGCTATTAAGGGGCTGGCACCCCGAGACAATGAACATTACCAGAGTTGGCATAAATCCTGGCCTTCCGCTGGAGATGCCCTACCTGGAAAGGTACGGGGTCATAGAACTGGAACGGGGACAGGAAAGGGAAAGAGAACTGGAGACGAGGGCTGAGTGTGCCCCCACTTTTCTTGCCCGGGGCAATTTCTACAGAGCAACAAATGAGATACAGAAAGCCATAGCTGACTATAAGCTGGCAGAAATGCTCAATCCCGAGGATGCCTGGGTCCACTTTAATCTGGGAGAGATGTACCGAAAAAAGGGAGACTACGCCAGGACCATCGAAAAATACCAGAGGGCCATCGAGTTAGAAGCTAACATTGCTTGGTTTCACCTTGCTCTGAGTGAGGTTCATAGAGAGGAAAACAGGCCTGATTTAGCGCTAGAAAGTCTGAAAAGAGCCACGGAAATTGATCCTTTGGCCGGTCTTTACCCTGAGGAATATCTGTCTGAGGAGTATCTGCCAGGAGAGTGAAATGCCACTTCTGGGCTTACTTTTGCCAATGTTGCTTGGCTTGGCCATTTGCTGGCCAATCGTTTCGGATGTCCCTTTCCTGGTGCGTCTTGCCCTGGCCTATGGTTTGGGCCTTGGTCTTTTGACCCTGGCCATGTTTTTCTTGAATGTCTTTGGGATGAGATTCTCTTTGGTCAACACTACCGTCCTGGTCTCTCTGGTAATTGCCGTGGTACTGGGGACCAGGGGAGAAAGAAATTGGCGGGGATTCTTCTGGGCAATCAGAGTGGATCCCTTTAGGAGAACAAGGGAGTTTATGAGCTCCCTTTCGACCTTTGAGAAGATTCTTCTGGCACTGCTTATCTTCTTTCTTTTCTCACACCTTGTAATTGGCGTCTATTGGCCTGTCTTCAGGTCTGATTCCCTTACTCTGTATGACTTAAGGGCCAAGTTTCTTCTTGTGGAGCAGTCCTTTCCAGAAGCTGTAGCGAAGTTTCAAGACAAGCTCGTGAACATGGATTGGACTCTCCCCGTTTTTGCACACGCCCCTATGACCTCCCTCATACATACCTGGCTGTACCTTTGTGGTTGGGAAAGCCCCAAACTCTTTTATCCCTTACTCTTCGTTTCTATGGCTGTTCTGTTTTATCATTTCCTGAGGGACTACGTTCCCCGATATCACGCTCTACTTTTCACCTTAGTTTTGGTTACTATTCCCTTTATCTACGTCTATGCCGCCAGCTCTTACCCCCATGTTGCCGTTGCCTTCTATTTTAGTGTGGGAACGTTCTATCTGTATCGCTGGATTCGGGTGCAGAAGTGGGGCTTCTTATTGCTATCCGGGATTTTTATTGGACTGAGCTCCTGGGTCAGGCAGGTGTCGGGGATTTTCTTCCTGGGCTACCTAGTGATTCTGTTATACGTTGCGGTTTCTCGGCGACGCTTCTTGGGCCCTATTCTTTTTTGTGCCACCTGTTTTTCTATCTACTCTTTGTGGAACATCTATGCCGAAAACGTTTTGCATCTTACTGGAGGAATTGCTCCTCCCATCTCCCAGAGCGTCGTGTACATAAAGAATATGGCGGTATTCCTCAATGGTGAGAAATGGAGGAATGTCGTGAACTGGCTTTGGAATGTTGCTCTCATTGGATTTCGACCAGTTCATTATCTCTTGGTTCTAACGGTCATCCTCTATGCAACGAGGGTCTGGAGGCATCGGTTCATGCTTCTGATAGTTCTTTCCAATCTTGCCTTGTTCCTTGCGGGAACCTACTTAGCTTCGCTGACTCGCGCGCCGCAGAGTCATATAAGCTCCGTTCAGCGCCTGTACATTATGTTTCTTCCCATTATCTGGTATTTCATCGCATTAGCGACCGCTGAGCCCCCTTGCAAAGAAGAGGAGAATTCTGGATAGGGACGCCAACGAGAACATGACAAGTCCCTTCGCATAGACTTCTCAGAAAAGCTGATGAACCCCGGGTGGATTTGAGGCAATGAGGGTTCTCTATATATGTTCATCCATACCTAGCACAGGGATTCACTATTACGCAAGCCTACTGCCAGAGGTGATGAGTAGGCTAGGTATTGAGCCTGTCATTTTGTCGGGGCCGGGTGAAGCTGATCCAGGAGTTCGGGAAAGACTGCATTCCGCCGGACTAGAGGTGATTGACCTTGAGAGCCTTGAGAACACACGGATAGATGGATTTATGAGGAGCACCCGAGATATTGCTCGGGTTTTTCAAAAGGAATCCATAGACATAATACACGTTTTTGGATTTAGGCCGGCTTTGCGTTGCTTCACGGCCCAATTTGCCTTTCGCGGTTGCCAGTCAATACCCATTGTTGTCACGCTGACTGCGGCAAGAAACGGTCAATGGGGGGAGTGGCTGACCCGTGCCATATACAGCCAGGTATTCAATTGGACCAATTGTACTGTGTGCTTGCTATGTACGTTGGAGTTCGAGAAAATGATGTCTGCAGGGCTTAAGCGGAGCAATGCTCTCATGATCCCCCACTACATAGACTACAACAGATTCCGAGCCTTCCGTCATCAAGACGACAGTATCATACTGTCCTTTGAACAATCACTGGAGGGGCGATTCCCTTTGGTGTATGCGGCACGTTTTCATAGGGTGAAAGGACACCAGTGCCTACTACGTGCAGCTAAGTTGGTGGTGAAGCGGTTCCCCGAGTGCATTTTTGTTCTTGTTGGAGAGGGGCCTTTGCTTGAGCGCGTGCGTTTGCTGGCTTCCGACCTGGGCATTGCGAATCACCTATTGTTCGTCGGCAGATTACGGCGGATAGAACAAGTGCATGCGCTTCTTCGTCGTTGCAAAATCGGACTCGTATCTTCGCTTTCTGAGACTTTCAGCATGATCATTGCTGAATATTTGCTTGCTGGTCTCCCCGTTGTTTCAACAGATGTGGGTCTTGCATTAGATCTAGAGCGGCTTGGAGGGGTGATGATGGTGCCAAAGTCCGATCCTGAGGCCATGGCAAAAGCTATCATAAAACTCATAGAGGACGAAACCCTGCGAAAGCAGATTGTTGAGCGAGGAAGACCATTTGTTTTGGAGCAATGTGAGATAAACAGGATAGCGAGAAGATACAAGGAAGTCTATGAGTGTTCTCTGTCAAGGTAGATAGCGAAGAACATGTTTTTTGGTTGGACTCCGGGTTGTTTAGTGCTGCATTCATGATTCCTGGAAAAGAAAGGAACCCTAGGAATATCGAGAGAGTCTTGTCCTCCGCTCAAAAAAAGATGGAAGAAGGCGGGCACCCTGGTTATCACGAGTCCGAATCTGGCTTCCTGGCATGGAAGAATTGAGCTGCTCTTGGGCTGTCAACCGTACGGTCATGAGGTGAGCCTTCGGTACAATGTTGGTAGGATTAAGAGGAGGGTGTTGGAAGGTGCAACAGGGCATATACGGGCGCATACTAAGAAATCTTTGGAGGAATTGCTGAGGATCTACAGTTTCAAGATATTGACTCTGCAAGGCTCTCCTGAATCTTCCGGATTCTTCCCTTTTCCTTTCAGCTTTGTTGATAAAGCCTTTTCCCTTTTTCCCTCTTTCTCAGACGTTCTTATTGCCACAGGAAGGAAGGAATCAGAGTCCAATCTCTTGGAGAGATAGGGACCTGGGACCATTTGTATTTCTCTTTGGTAAATGAGCGAGCAAAGGGAAGTGTTATCCAGATGAGAATCCTCCAAGTTGTGCCTTATTCTTACCCCGCCTGGAGATTCGGGGGACCGGTCAACGTTGTCCGTGAACTATCGAAGGAACTTACCAGGAGAGGACACGATGTTACTGTATATACCACAGATGTCTGT
>CAYYHL010000019.1:0-13929 GCA_964471775.1 uncultured Clostridia bacterium | reverse complement strand
ATGACATGTGTAAGGGGGTGGACAAGGGAATTTCCATTTCTAATATCCGAGTGGTAATGAAAAAGGGTGGCAGAAGTGGGATAAAAGGAAGAGTGGATGGTGGGTAAGGTTTTCTCCATTAATACGAGTGGCAAGAAGGGAGTGTCCAAGAAGTCCATTGCCAAAGGGCACATAAGGAAGGCATGGGGTCTCTCAGGAGACGCTCATGCGGGGAGGTGGCATCGTCAGGTGAGTCTTCTTCCGTTGGAAAGGATCAAAGAGCAGAAATTCTGTCCCGAGCTCAAGGGCCGAGAGAAGGATACGCTGGAGCCCGGTGACTTCGCTGAGAACATTACCACGGAGGGCCTGGATCTTGCCTGTCTTGAAATAGGACAGCAAATCCGGATCGGGAAAGAGGTAAAGCTAAGGGTAACTCAGATAGGCAAGAAGTGCCATACTTATTGCGCGGTCTACAAGAAAATAGGAAAATGTATTATGCCCAAGGAAGGTGTATTCACCAGGGTCCTTGAGGGCGGGAACATAGAAGTGGGCGACGAGATAAAGGTGATAGGGGATGACAAAGATCGGGATAGTTACGGTAAGTGATGCTTCATCCAGAGATGAGAGAGAAGATACTAGTGGCCCCACCATTAGGGATATGGTAAAGGATCTGGGAGAAGTGGTGGCATATGAAGTTGTTCCCGATGAAATAGACACTATCTCGCGCACCCTCAGAAGCATGATCGACGAGAGGGACGTTGATTTGGTTTTGACCACAGGGGGTACAGGGATTTCTCCGCGGGATGTTACTCCGGAGGCGACGGAAGAGGTCA
Source organism: uncultured Clostridia bacterium (assembly GCA_964471775.1). GTDB lineage: Bacteria > Aerophobota > Aerophobia > Aerophobales > AE-B3A > SOJT01. The sequence continues at coordinate 13,117 of CAYYHL010000019.1, read as the reverse complement.
TAGATAAGGAGATACCCGGCTTCGGGGAAATAATGAGAAAGGAAAGCTTCAAGGTCACTCCTCATGCTATTCTTTCCCGGGCTATCGCGGGGGTGAGGGGAGATAGTCTGGTTATCAATTTGCCGGGAAGTCCTAAAGGGGTTAGGGAATGTCTAACCGTAATACTCCCTGCCCTTCCCCACGCTCTTGACCTGGTCAAGGGTAGGGTGTCTGGGTGCGCCGAGGGCGGGCACAAGAGCTAGAATACAGGTACTGAGATTCTTTTTGCCGGAAGAAATACCCATAAGATGAAGTTAGATCTAAAAGAATTGGGCGAGGAGGCCAGAAGAAAGATTGGCCACGCCAAAGATGAAAGAGAGCTGGATGAGGTACGCATTGAGCTCTTGGGGAGGAAAAAGGGGAAAATAACTCTCTTTTTGAAGGGTATCAGGAATCTCCCTCCTGAAGACAGACCCGGGATGGGTGAGCTGGGCAATAGACTAAAAAAGGAGATTAGTGAAAGAATTCTGGAGAAAAAAGAACACCTTGGGAAAGAAGAGCCAGGGGAATATATCGATGTTACTCTTCCCGGGGAAAAACCCCCTCTGGGCAGACTCCATCCTATTACCCAGACTTTGGACGAAATAAGGAGAATCTTTATTGGTCTGGGTTTTCGTGTGGTAAGAGGTCCGGAAATAGAAACAGAATACTACAACTTCGAGGCCTTAAATATGCCTCAATACCATCCGGCCAGAGATGAGCAAGACTCCTTTTATCTTGAAGACGGCCGCCTCCTCAGAACTCAGACTTCTCCTGTTCAGATCAGGATAATGGAGAAGACTTCTCCTCCCATCCGCATTATTGCTCCCGGGAGGTGCTACAGGCGTGATGCCATTGATGCATCTCATTTCCCCATGTTTCACCAGGTGGAGGGCTTGGCCGTGGATCGAGACATTGCCTTCTCGGACCTTAAGGGTTCTCTCACCTGTTTTGTCTATCAGATGTTCGGCAAGAGGACAAAGCTGCGCTTTCGCCCCAGTTTTTTCCCCTTTACCGAACCCAGTGCCGAGGTGGACATTAGCTGCATTATCTGCGGGGGCTCCGGATGCACTGTCTGCTCTGGAAAAGGGTGGCTGGAAATCCTGGGGGCGGGAATGGTCGATCCTGAGGTCTTCAAAAAGGTGAACTATGATCCGGAACAGTACCAAGGATTTGCTTTCGGCATGGGGGTAGAGCGGATATGCATGCTGAAATATGGAATTGACGATATTCGTCTTTTCTTCCAGAATGATCTTAGATTCTTGAGACAGTTCTAGCGCTTCGTGCGAGAGTTCTGTGTTTTCCTTTCTACTGAGGGATTAGCTCGAATGAAGCCGGGAGGTATCTATGATTGAGCTCGAATCTGATTCTCCTGAGGCCAAGAGCGCTCCTGGTCCTACTTCGGTGTGTATGAGGACAATGGGGATAGGAGGAGCGGGGTGCAACATTCTCTCGCGATTGAGTCCGCTCTCGCCTGGCGTAGAGTTCGTTGCCATTAGCACCAGCAGGCAAGACCTGGAAGGATGCAAAGTGAGAAAGAGACTTCAGCTGGGAGAATCCGTCACCGGAGGATGGGGAACGGGTGGAGATCCCGAGATGGGAAGGAGAATAGTCCTGGAGGAAAAAGACCGGGTAAGGGAAGTTTTGAAAGGTACGGATCTACTGTTTCTGGTTTGCGGATTGGGGAAAGGAACCGGCACAGGAATTTCTCCTGTCATAGCCCAGTTGGCTAAGGAGATGGGCGTCCTGACTTTGGGTCTGGTTGTGCTGCCCTTTCATTTTGAAGGTGAAAAAAGAGGAAATCAAGCCGAAAATGCACTGGCCCAGTTGGAAGAGACCCTCAGTAGCCTGTTGGTGGTTCCCAACGATATGCTTCTCGAGGACCCGGGCAAAACAGGCTCTCTTGAAGCCGAATTGGTAAAGGTAGACAGGGTTTTTGGAGAGGCTATTCAGGCGGTGGGGGATTTGCTGCTATACCCTGGCCTGATAAGTTTGGATTTTGCTGACATCAGGGGCTTTTTTCGGAGGAAAGGCCGCATTCAGATAAGCCAGGGAAGGGGTACTGGTGAGGGAGCGGCTCGAGAAGCTGCCAGACAGGCTGTTGCATCACCCCTGGTGGGCAGGGTTTCGCTCAAAGAGGCCCAGTGTATCCTGTTCAATATCCGGGGAGGCAAAGGATTGAAGCTATCAGGAGTGGAAGAAGCTACTCTGATGGTTAGAGAAGATGCTTCCCCCCGAACAGAGATCATTTTTGGAGTGAGTGTGGATGAGGATTTGTCCGAGGAAGTAGTCCTGACCCTTATTGCATCGGGAGGTGAGGCTAGAGCCGAAGGGGAAGCAAGAAGAAAGAGTCAGGTTTATCAAAAAGAATTAGATCTCAAGATTTATGAGGGGGAAGATCTGGACATTCCTGCCTTCCTAAGGAAGGGAAAGAACTAGTGAGAGGTGCTTGATGAGGGCTTTTTTCCAGCGCAACCGGGGGAAAGTTGTAGGGGGTATGACAGGGCTGGTGGTAGCCTTGCTCTTGATTTTCGCCTGGCCTCTGCTTCTAATTCTTTTCCTGGTCATGGTCGGAGCCTTTGTGGGCGGTGTTTTCGATGCGGGAAGACGGCTAGGGCGTTTGTTTGATCGAGTTTTTCCAGAAAGAGAATCCACCAGGAGTAGATCCCAAAAGTCCTGACTCATCTGCCTAAGCAATCCAAAGCTGCTACCGCAGGCGATGCGGGAAGAATCCAGAGATATTTGTCAAGGGGAGAACTAGTTGAGAAGAGATGGTAGAGCAGCGGATGAACTTCGGAAGGTAAGCATAGAAAGAAACTTTGTGAAGTATGCCCAGGGGTCCGCTCTTGTGTCCCTGGGGGATACAAAGGTGGTCTGTGCGGCTATGGTGGAGGAAAGTATTCCCCCATTCTTGAGGGGAAGCAGTAAAGGATGGGTTACTGCCGAGTATAGCATGCTGCCCTACTGCACTCCTACGCGCATCTCCCGGGACATAGAAAGACAACGTGCGAGGTCCCATGAAATACGGAGATTAATAGGTCGATCTTTGAGGGCAGTAGTGGACCTTGCAAAATTGGGAGAGCGAACCATCTGGGTTGATTGCGATGTTATTCAGGCCGATGGAGGGACTCGGTGCGTGTCTATTACCGGATCTTTTATCGCCCTGGTGGATGCGGACAGGTGGCTCAGGAAAAAGGGTATACTGAAGGAGTCGATCATCAAAGACTCCCTGGCCGCTGTAAGTACGGGTCTCAAAGAGGAGGAAAAGCTACTGGACCTATCTTTTCAGGAGGACTCGCAGGCTAGTGTGGATATGAATGTGGTCATGAGCGGCAAGGGAGAGCTGGTTGAGATTCAGGTAACCGGTGAAGAAAAAACCTTCTCTCGCAAAATTCTGGACGAACTCCTTGATCTGGCCGAGACAGGAGTGAAGAAGCTCACCGAAATACAAAGGAAAGTCATAGGGCAAGAAGAATGGAACTGGTCCTAGCTACCCGAAACCAGGATAAAATAAGGGAAATCAAGCAGGTTCTGAAAAGTCTAAGGATGAAAATGCTAACCTTTGAAGACTTCTCTGAGTTTCCTGAGGTGGTCGAAGACAAATACACCCTACGGGGCAATGCTCTGACCAAGGCCTGCACGCTGGCCCGCTTCAGCAGGAAGCCGGCTCTGGCCGATGACTCCGGACTGGAGGTGGAGGCCCTGCAAGGAGCTCCCGGGGTCCTGTCTTCCCGCTTTGCGGGTGAAGGCGCTTCCTATGAGGACAACAATCGCAAAGTCCTTTCTCTACTTAAGAAGGTCCCCCCCCAACGACGCAAGGCAAGATTTCGCTGCGTTATAGCTATCAGCAATGCCTATGGAAAACGGAAGGTGATGGAGGGAATCTGCGAAGGAATGATTACTCAGGAGATTAGGGGTGGGGAAGGATTTGGCTACGATCCAATTTTCCAGCCTCTGGGGCAGGATAAAACCTTTGCCGAGATGTCGCCCGGCATGAAAAATGAGATCAGTCATCGGGCTATAGCGCTAGAGAAAGCAAAACGTGTTCTTCAAGAATGGGAGAAGAAAAGAGTTATAGGGATCACCGGGAATATCGGATGCGGAAAGACTACAGTTGCCAAGATGTTTGAGGTTGCAGGAGCTAAGCTTATCTCTGCTGATGAGGTGGGGCATCTGCTTCTGCAAGAGGAAAAAGTGAAAAAGAGGCTTACTGGAATCTTTGGCTCATCCATCCTTGGCAAAGGCGGGCGTATTAAGAGAAAGAACTTGCGAGAGATAGCCTTTAGTGATAAGAAAAATCTAGCGCAGCTTGGATCGCTCCTCCATCCTCTCATTTTGAAAGAGGTAAAAAAGAGTATTCAGGCCTATGATGGTGGCATTATCGTGCTGGAAGCGGCTCTGCTTTTGGAAGCGGGATGGGAATGCCTGGTGGACAAGATCTTGGTGGTGACCTCCTCTCGGCAGATGCAACTGAAAAGGATAAAGAAAGGGACTGATTTCACACCTCGAGAAATTAGAGGGGTGATAGGGGCTCAGCTTCCCCAGACGGACAAAATCCGCCAGGCAGACTTCATTATTAGAAATGAGGGCGGGGAAGAGGAAACCCGAGAGCAGGTAATGAAAGTGTGGGGAGCACTAGAAAAAGAGGACTGTGGAGTTAAGGAATAGCATTCTCCCCGTAAGGTCCGTTTACCTTTGGGCTCTCCCAAAGTTTGGTCTTATCTTCCTGAGGGACCTACCAAATCTTGGATCTTTTGATACCCAAAAATGAGGGACTCTGTTGAGTGTTGATTCAGCTAAGATAGTCGAAATATTCAGGGAAATGGCCGATCTTCTGGCCATCAAAGGGGAGAATCCGTTCCGGATAAGAGCTTACGAGAAAGCTGCTGATGCCCTGGAACACCTCTCTGGGGACCTTCAGGATCTTGGTCATGAGGGTAAGCTAGAACAGATCCCTGGCCTGGGAAAAGGGATGCGTGAAAAGATTGTCACCATCCTTAATACAGGGAGGCTTCCCGCCTATGAGGAGTTGAAGAAAGAGATCCCAGCCGGAGTGAGAGAACTTCTTTCCATTCCTGAAGTGGGTCCAAAGACAGTTAGTCTTCTCCATAAGGAGGTGGGGGTCAAGAGCATTGAAGAGCTAGAGGAATTTGTTGGGTCTCACAAGCTGCAGCATCTGCCAGGCATGGGAACTAAGACGGAGGAGAATATCCTGCGGGGGATAAGGCTCTATCGCACCTCCCGAGCCAGGATTCTTCTGGGGAAAGCCTTACCTTTGGTAGAGGAGGTAATGGGAGAGTTAAGCGAGAAGACTTCTTCTTGGATTGAGAGAATTTCACCGGCAGGTAGTTTGAGACGGGGCAAAGAGACCATAGGGGATATAGATATTCTGGTTTCCTCTACCAGTTCTCATGCCGTTATGGATGCTTTCACAACCCTGTCCTGTGTGAGGGAAGTTCTGGCCAAAGGAGAAACCAAATCCAGCATTTTGACTCATCAAGGACTACAGATGGATCTGAGGGTAGTCTCACCAGACTCTTTTGGAGCAGCTCTTCAGTATTTCACCGGCTCCAAAGCACACAATATAGCCTTAAGGGAGAGAGCTATAAGAAGGGGCCTAAAGATTAATGAATACGGCGTATTTACCCAGGATGGGAAAAAAATAGGGGGTAGGGATGAAGAGGAAGTATACGCCTGCCTGGATCTTCCCCTTATACCTCCTGAGCTGAGGGAGGACAGAGGAGAAGTGAAGGCAGCAGAGGAGGGACGACTCCCCAATCTCTTAAGGGAGGAGGAGATCCGGGGGGATCTTCACCTGCACAGCCGGGCCAGTGACGGCAGTGCCTCCATTGGCGAGCTGGTGGAAAAGGCCAGGGGAAAAGGATACCAGTATCTGGCCATTACCGAACATTCGGTTTCCCTCAGGGTGGCGGGAGGTTCGAGCGAGGAGAATCTTTTAGCCCAGACAGAAGAAATAAGACGAATGAACTCTCATCTTGAGGATTTCAGGGTTCTGGCTGGAAGTGAGGTGGACATCAAGAAGGACGGAACTCTCGATTATTCGAACGAGGTTCTGAAAGAGCTGGATATTGTTATAGCTGCTGTGCATACAGGTTTCAAACAGAACAGGGAGACTATAACTGCCAGAGTGATTAAGGCCATGCAAAATCCTTTCGTTCGTATCTTCGCTCATCCTACCGGTCGTCTGTTAGGAGAAAGGGACCCCTACGCCATTAATCTGGACAAAGTGCTGGAAGTAGCAAAAGAGAAAGATATCTGGTTGGAGATAAACGCACAGCCGGAGCGATTGGATTTGACCGACATCTGGATCCGGGAGGCAAAAAAAAGAGGGGTAAAGATGGTCATCTGCACTGATGCTCATAATATCGGGGGGCTGGACCTTATCTCATTTGGGGTCATCAGCGCCCGGCGGGGATGGTTGGAATCAGACGATGTTGTCAATACCCTCTCCCTGAGGGATGTTCTGAAGGTTCTCCATGAGGGGAGGCCCTCAAGATGAGAAAGGTATATCTAGGCAGTACTCATTCTATGTAAAAAGGTATCTCCCACTACACCTTCGGGAGTAAACAAAAAATGAGAATCGTTGACGCCCATCTGCACCTCCTTACCAGTGAAATGGTGGAAGAAATGAGGAAAGATAGAGGACTGAAGGAAAAGGAGATACGGGAGGCCCGGAAAAGGCTTAGGCTTCCTGAGTTTGAGCTATTCGATTTTCATACTACGGTCAAAAAGTGGGTCTCAGAATTTGAGCGATACCATATACAAAAGGGGATCTTTCTCCCCTTTTCGCATAATCTTAAGGAGATGCTTAGTCTGATCAAGCTCAGTGACAGATTCATTGGATTCACCACTGTTGATCCCACTCAGGAGGGTGCCAATGAGCTTCTGGAGAAGGGTCTTAAGGCAGGACTCAAGGGGGTGAAACTCTATCCTGTCAGTCGCTTCTTTCACGTAAATGATCCGGAGGCCGACAGAATCTATGAGCTGGCAGAAAAATACAAAGTTCCGGTGATGATCCACTTTGGGCTGAACGTTGGGCCCGAATCGAATCTTCTTTATGGAAATCCCCTCGATCTTCACCCAGTGGCGCTGAAGTATCCCCAGGTCAACTTCATCATTGCTCATTTTGGCTGCGGTTTTGCTCGAGAGGCTCTTTTTCTAGCATACCAATGCGCAAATATTTATTATGGTACTTCAAGCTCCAACGCCTGGATTAATTATCTTCTATACAAGACTACTCTCAAAGACATCTTTGAGAGATTCCTCGAAGCGGCTGGACCAGAAAGGCTCATCTTCGGTACTGATTCCAGCTATTTTCCCCGAGGGTACAGATACAACATCTTTCAGGAGCAAAAGGGCATATTGGACGAGCTGGGAGTGGGAGAAAAAGAGCAAGAGAAGATTCTTGGTGGAAACATTTTGAGCTTATTGAGTGTAAAACCATGATTTTTGAGCAAATCAGGGTGGGTGGGTACAGAAACTTCTCCTACTTGATAGGGGATGAGAAGAGGGATGCAGCCGCAGTAGTAGATCCATCCTTTTCACCGCAAAGGGTTCTGGAAATAGCGGAAAGCCACGGCTTAATAATTATCTACATTATCAATACCCATTCTCACGGCGACCATATTAATGGCAATCATTACTTGAGGACCAAGACCGGGGCCAAGATCTTGGGTTACGAGGGGAGAAGTTCGGACCTCGATGTCGGCGTGAAGGATGGAGAGGTCATCGAGTTAGGTACTCTAAAGTTAAACATAATTCATACCCCTGGTCACACTGATGACGGCATATGTATTTTGGTAGAAGGTAGACTCCTCACCGGAGATACCCTCTTTGTTGGAAAGGTAGGGGGAACCGATTATGGCTCTGGGGCAAAACAACAATATGAGAGTCTTCACAGGAAGCTCCTCGTGCTTGATGATTCGGTGAAGATCTATCCCGGGCATGATTGTGGGGTGAAACCCTCTTCCACCATGGAGGAGGAGAAGAGAAGCAATCCCTTCCTTTTGCAATCCTCCTTTGAGGATTTTGTAAGCCTCAAGAAGAATTGGCTCCAGTATAAGGCAGCTCATGGAATAAGATGAAACCCTGCTATCTTGACCTCTATGAGAGCGCTGAGCTAGACAGAAAGATTGAAAAGCTTAGCCAAATCCTCACAGACTGCCATCTTTGTCCCAGAGAGTGTAGAGTTAACAGAGCCGAGGGTGAGAAGGGATACTGCAACTCTACCGCGGAGCTTGCGGTATCTTCAATTGGGCCTCATTTTGGAGAGGAGAAGGAACTGGTGGGGCGGGGAGGGTCGGGAACCATATTCTTGTCCCACTGCAATCTTGGATGTCTCTACTGCCAGAACTTTGAGATCAGTCATCTGGGTGAGGGAAAACTTATCTCTTGCCAAGAACTTGCCAGGGGTATGCTTCACCTTCAACTGACAGGCTGTCACAATATCAATTTTGTCACCCCTACCCACTTTACTCCTCAGATTGTGAGAGCGCTTAGAATAGCTATTGAAAAAGAATTGAAGATTCCCATAGTCTATAACTGTGGTGGATATGAGAAAGTTGAGACTTTGAGACTTCTGGAGGGCATCGTGGATATTTACATGCCTGACGTAAAATACAGCGACTCCGCTCCTGCCAAGAGATTCTCTAACGCTCCCGATTATTTTGAAGTCTGCAGGAAGGCCTTAAGGGAAATGCACCGGCAGGTGGGGGATTTGAGGGTGAATGAAGAGGGACTTGCGGAGAGAGGTCTTCTCATCCGCCACCTGGTTCTACCTAATAATCTAGCGGGAAGCGAAGCTGTGCTGAGATTCATTGCTAAAGATATCTCAGAGGGGAGCTATGTGAACATTATGCCGCAATATCGACCTATGTACAAAGCCTCCCACTATCCCTTGATGAATCGAGGGCCCAGGTTAAGTGAGTTCAATGAAGCTATCGAGATAGCAGAGAGGCTTGGCCTACATCGCGGGTTCTCCAGAAGACACCTTCTGATTCTATGATCCTTGGTTTCCTTCCTGCGCTAGGATTTTTCTCTTTCGCTCAAAACCGGCAGAGAGAAAATCTCCAAATTAGCTTCAGCGGACCCCAGAGCTACAAAAAGTATGACATAATTACTTTTAGAAGTTTCCCCAAAATTGTACCTCAAAATCCAGGTATCTCAACACATTCCTGCTATCCCACTTAGTCAATGGCCGTATTCCTCATCATATCAGCTTTTGCAAAGTAATGCCCTGAAATTTTGGGGAAACTCCTGAAGAATATATCTCTTGACAAAAATTTCTAATACGGTATATAGTATTCCAAGATAGTCATCCGAAAAAACAAGATGGCGAAAAAACTGCCACAACGAAAGACTTACCAGCATTATGGCTAACCTTTACACCCTTATTCATGTATTTAGAATGCGTATGACAAAGAATGGGAAAAAACAGAACAAGCTCTAAAGGAGCATGAGACTGTTTTGGAGGCTATCAGGGCACGAGATGCAAAAAAGGCTGAGATGATATGGAACATATTGAAATGTCTAAAGATTCTATTGAACTTGCCAATTCTTGATTAGCTCTCCGGAACTGAAAGTCTAATGTCTTGATTTCTAGATTCTTATTCAGGAGGTTAAGATGGCAAAAGAGGGAGTAGTTGCAGTACTTGACAGGCCGGATGGAAAGTTTGATTTGAAAGAGTACCCTATTCCAGACCCTGCTCCGGGAACAGTTCTTGTAAAGCAAGAGCTAGCCGGTGTATGTGGAACCGATATCCATATGTACCATGGTCACCTTCCAGGAATTACCTATCCTATCTGTCTGGGTCATGAGTTTATGGGCAGGGTTGAAGCTTTGGGCAGGGGAGTAGCAACTGACTTTCTGGGAAAACCGGTCAAGGAAGGGGACAGGGTAATAGTTGTTCCCGGTGTTGGTTGCGGAAAATGCTACTGGTGTGAGATTGCCAAAACCCCCACCACCTGTGAGGAAGGTTTTGCCTATGGATTCTTCTCTGATGAGGACAAGGAATACCACTTCACAGGAGGGTTTGCCGAGTATATATACCTGCATCATCCAAGAACAGCTATTTTGAAATCAGATCTTTCTCCAGAAATTGGTGCTCTTCTTGAGCCCATCTCGGTTGCTGTCCATGCTGCTACCAGAGGCAAGATCCATCTAGGTGATACTGTAGTAATTCAGGGTTCTGGTGCAGTTGGACTCAGCTGTCAGGTATGCGCTCAGCTGGCTGGAGCAGCTAAAATCATCCACATTGGTGGCCCCACGCCTTTTAGAATTAAGATGGCAAAAGAGTTTGGAGCAGATATCACCATAAACATAGCTGAGGTCAAAGACCCCGAGGAAAGAGTTCAGATGGTAAAGGATAATACTATCAAAGGAATGGGTGCAGATGTGGTCTTTGAGTGTGCGGGAGGACCCCAGGCAGTAAGGGAAGGACTTGATATGCTAAGAAGAAGTGGTACTTTCGTTGAGGTCGGACATTTCACCGATTTAGGCGAGGTTTCCCTTAATCCCTTCACTCACATTTGCAACAAAAATGTAGATTTTCAGGGCTCCTGGGGAGGAGAAGTAGAGGGATTTGTAAGGGGACTTCCCATCCTGGAAAATAAAGAATTTCCCTATGAGAAACTTACAACCCACAAGCTTCCCTTGGCGAGATTAAATGAGATTATGAAGGTTCCTGACCAAGGATACATTCTTGACGGTAAAGAGAGTCTAAAGATTACCGTATCATCAGAGATTTCCTGAAAAAAGGAGAACAGGAGAAAAAATGTCGAAGGAGGAAAAAAATGCCATTTGGGTACAATGGAAAGATTCTGCGGGTTGATCTGTCCAAGGGAGAGGTAAAGGTTGATGAGCCGGATGAGCATTTCTACCGCACCTACGCGGGAGGCTCCTCTCTTGGGGCTTACTATTTGTTGAAGGAGATGCCTCCTGGAGTTGATCCCTTCAGTCCTGATAACATTGTTGTATTCGCCGGTAGCGTGATCAGTGGCGCCCCTGTTCCAGGGTTTGCCCGTTCAGGCATAGTTTTCAAATCTCCTCTGACAGGTGCCATAGCAGATACTCAGGCAGCAGGCTACTTTGGGCCGGAGCTTAAGTTTTCTGGCTTTGATGCTATCGTCATTAGGGGAAAATCTAAGGAGCCGGTCTACCTCTGGGTACACGATGGTGAGGTTGAGATAAGAGATGCATCCGGCATCTGGGGCAAAACCACTGGTGAGGCACAGGATAGTATTCGAAAAGAACTTGGCGATGAGCGAATAATTGTTGCCGGGATAGGTCAGGCGGGAGAGAATCTTGTAAGATACGCTTGTGTAGTTAACAATCTAAAACATGCCTATGGAAGATTAGGGGCTGGAGCGGTTATGGGTTCCAAGAACCTGAAAGCTATAGCAGTTAGAGGCCACGGGAAGCCGGAAATGAAGGACAAAGAAACCGTTCTTTCCATAGCAAAACATTTTTCCACGGGCTTCATGGAAGAAAGCTCTGATAACAGGGGTCTGCACGACCTCGGGACTCCACAGTATGTTATGGGTCAAAATGAAGATGGTCAGCTTCCCACGCACAACTTTCAAACAGGATATTTAGAGAAAGCGGAGAATATCTCCGGAGAAAGAATGAAAGATACCGTTCTGGCGGAAAGGGAGGGTTGCTATGCCTGTTCGGTGAGGTGCAAAAGGGTAGTTAAAGCTGATGAGCCTTACCAGGTCGATCCTGCCTACGGTGGACCGGAGTATGAAACCATAGTTATGATAGGCTCTGACTGTGGTGTTGATGATCTTGTTGCAGTTTGCAAGGGCAATGAGCTTTGCAACAAGTACGGTCTTGATACCATCTCCACCGGTGCAAGTATCGCTTTTGCAATGGAGGCTTATGAGAAGGGAATCATTGGCAAAGGAGATACCGGCGGACTTGATTTAAGATTTGGCAATCAAGATGCCATGGTACAAATGGTGGAGATGATTGCCAAAAGAGAAGGAATTGGCGATATTCTGGCAGAAGGAGTAAAAAGAGCGGCAGAGAAACTAGGTAAGGGAGCAGAGAAATTCGCCGTTCACGTCAAAGGGGAGGAGCTTCCTGCACACGATGCGCGAGTCAAAGGGCACCTTACGCTGATGTACGCTCTCTGTCCTATGGGAGCTGATCATGTTCAGGCAGAGCATGATGGTGCTTTTACTCCCGGATCAGATTCCTTCTTCTCAGATAGAGTAGAACCGCTGGGTATCCTCGAGCCTCTTGAGCTGAGCAGCATTGATTATAGGAAGGTAAGAAGGTTTTTCTATTTCCAGAGCGTTTTCGGCCTGCTGGATACCTTAACCCTATGCCTTTTTGCCTTCGCCCCGTGCCGCTACTTCACCTTCAAAGAACTGGTAGATCTGACTAGAGCAATCACCGGCTGGGAGATGAGCCTATGGGAGCTTCTAAAAATAGGAGAGCGAAAGATAGCTATGTTTAGAGCCTTTAATGTGAGGGAAGGATTTACTAAAGAAGATGACTGGTTACCTGAGAGAATGTTTGAAGGGATTCTTACCGGTCCCCGCAAAGGACAAAAGGTAGATAAGGAGAAGCTACGAGAGGCAATAGATCTTTACTATGAGATGGTGGGATGGAACAAGAATGGTGTTCCTACCAAGGGAAAACTTGCCGAACTTGATCTTTTCTGGCTTGCCGAGGAACTTGATAAGCACGGTAAATACTAAAGAATAGCTGAGGCGGCGAAAATTTGTAGTGTGGATGCTCAGGAGTTTTATTGAAACCATTCCTCCTGAACGGTATCTATTCTGATAGTCACTGTTCTAGTCCTTGCTCTCATAATGCAAGGGTATCTGGTCAGAGGTTTGACCATGGGAGCTATCAGAGGCTAATTCATTGGTAAATAAAGGAGAAGAGCAGTGAATGTTCTGTCTATGTTTGAGCTGGAAGGGGAAAAGGCAATTGTAACCGGTGGAGGCCAGGGAATGGGACGGGAAATGGCTCTGGGTTTAGCCGAGGCCGGAGCAGATGTTGCGGTGGTTCAGAGACGTGTGGAAGTGGCAGAAAAGACAGCAGAGGACATAAGGAAGTTGGGTAGGA
>CAYYHL010000018.1:0-14098 GCA_964471775.1 uncultured Clostridia bacterium | reverse complement strand
CTGCAAAAGAAAGAATTGTTTCCATGAGAATCTTCCCGGTACCGGATTTCTTATTCCGGATTTCTTATTTAAGAAGGAACCTTAGCTTCTCCTGCCTTAACAATAGCGTATTTTGTAAGAGGTGGGGCAATGAGCTCATTGATAATCACCGAAGCCAGCACAGCGCTTATGATCAAGCTCCCTATCATGGAAAAAGCAGGCTCTCGCTGGACCAAGAGGATGAGACCTACAGTAACTCCGGCCTTGGGGAAAAGACCAAAACCCAAATACTTCCTCACCGACTCGGGAGCGTGAGAAAGGGAAGAGCCTATTCGTGCTCCCAGGAATTTACCTGAGAATCTACCCAGGATGATCAAGAGAGATAGAACACCAGCCGCAGACAAAATTCTAAGATCAAAGTGGGTCCCGGCTAGAGTAAAAAACATAGCGAAGATAACGTCTTCTATATCATCAATAACTCCGAATAGCTGCTCGCTCTGCTTCATCCTGTTGACGATAACGAATCCCATTGTCATGTTGGCGAGAAGAGGCGAGACACCAAAAGTTCTACTCAGCCCGACGCAGAGCATAATCATACCAAAAACTAAAGCCAGAAGGGTCTTCCTTGTTTTGGCCAGAGGGCTCATATGAATCATAGCAAAGCCAACGCCCACCCCCAGGGCAAGGGAACCCGCGATCTCCCACAAAGGAGGGAGGAGCATCCTATAAGGAGAAATGCTTCCTCCTCCTATGAGCATGCGGGAAAAAGATATGGCCACAGAGGTACTCAAAATGGCTACAGCATCATCCAGAGCCACCACCCCCAAAAGAGTGGTGGTAAAAGGTCCACTGGCTCTATATTCGTGAACTATGGCCAAAGTTGCCGCCGGTGCTGTAGCGCATGACACCGCACCGATAACAATGGCCATAGGCAGGTAAGTCTGGGAGTAGCTGGCATGGAGAGGATTCAGGGGAAGAAGAAGATGTCCCAAAAATGCAATTAACAAACCAACAAAAAGCCACGCACCCAACGACTGGAAGGCAGTTATGGCCAGGATACCCCTGCCTAGCCCTTTCAATCTTTCCAGCTTGAGACTCCCCCCAATAAGATAGGCAATGATACCCAGGGTGATATCGGTGACCACACTCAACTCGCCCCCGATGACCTCGGAAGGTATGACGTTTAGAAGAGAAGGACTTAGCAGAATACCTATAATGATATAGCCGCTGATTCTGGGAAACTTTATTTTCCTGGCCAAAAGACCACCGCCGAAGCCAGTGATTATGAGGATACCGATGGCTAAGATGACATTCATCCTTCACTCTCCCAATGGCTCGATTCCCACTCTCAACAAAAGATTTTGACTAGAGAATTCCCTTTTGCTTGAAGACAGCCATGATAATGTCGAATAAACTGATTATGCCCAAAAGACAATTTTCCTTGTCCACCACTGGTATTCTCTTCAGTCGATGAAGCTTCATTAAGGAACGTGCTTCGACGGTACTGGCTTCTTCATTAATGGTAACCACATTCACATTCATTACATCCTCTACCACACACAAGACCCCCATTTCGCACGGAATATCAACATCCCAAAGAGATCTATTATCATATTCATCAAGAAAAGGGATTCTGTCTAGCATATCCAGAATATTGGACGGGTGGGGCTGAAATATCTTAAGCACATCCTCCAGAGCCACCAGTCCAATGACCTTGTTTTCTTTGTCCACCACAGGCAGAGTATGAAAGGTGAACCTGCGGAAAATCTCCATGAGCTCTTTCAGAGTAGTGGATCTTTTTGCCGTAATTACCTTCCTGGTCATCACCTCTGCTACAGGCATCGCTCTCTCTACCATCCTTTTCTCACCTCCTCCTTCGAGCTTCCCGCTTTGCTCTTCTCCCCCGTCTGTGCCAGCTCTGAGGCACCAGATTAGGGGTAGGCTGAGCGGTGAGCATGCTTTTGTCTTTAACTGGTAAGAGCCGGGTGGGCGCAGGTTATTTCTTCTCCCATTTTAGGAGTTCGGTAACGGAGGATAAGGTTCCCCCTTCTTTTATTTCCTCCCGAATTCGGTTTTCCCTTTCCAGCACATCCATGGCCCGATTGGCTGTCTCCACGGCCTTGCTTTGGGGGACAACTACTATTCCGTCATCGTCTCCTACCAGCCAATCTCCGCTGAAAATCCGTCTGCCTCCCACGTGCACAGGAATTCCGATCTCACCAAACCCCTTGGGTTCTCCAGCATTGGGAGTGATAAGCCTGGCATAGGCGGGAAATTTCAGATTTCTTATCTCAGGAACATCCCTGATAGCCCCATCTATCACCACTCCTGCCAATTCTTTCCTTACCGCCGAGTAGGTAGCCAACTCTCCCCACACAGCCGGTCCGCTTCCCCCTGTGTCAATGATGATAACTTCCCCCTTTCGAGCCCTATCTATGGCTTCCACCGGTTTGGCCCAATCCCCGGGATAGGTTCTAACAGTCAGAGCCCTTCCCACCAATTTCACCCCCGGGGTAATCCTCATAAGACCCGTAACCTGGCCCCCTCGATGCATGGCATCGGAGAGGTTGGCTGTGGAAACCATGCGAAAGATCTTGACTATTTCCTCACCCCGAGCCCTTTTAAAAAGGTCGGTTCTGACTACCTTGTTGCTAGTTATGGCTTCCTTGATGATTCTGGCGGCCTCCCCAGGGTCCTTAGCCTTGGTGATAGCCCCGCCCACTATGATAATAGAGGCTCCTGCTTTTACTGCTCTAGCCGCTGTTTCCGAATTTACACCCCCAGCTACAGCTAAGGGTAGATCCACCGATCGAGAAAGGCCTCTCAGGGTCTTGAAGGGGTCGCCGCCCCTCATCTGGTCATCAATGGAGGTGTGTGTTCCCAGATAGTTCACCCCCAAGTCCTGGACTTCTCTTGCCCTTTTGAGAGGGGAAATCCTACCTATCATATCCACCATAACTTCTCCCCCATAGTTTACAGCCGCCTCGGCACACTCACCAATGGTGGAATCATCGGCAGCCCCCAGCACACAGACCACATTAGCTCCCGCCTTGAAAGCTGATTCTGCTTCTATTCTTCCCGCATCCATAATTTTCATATCCGCAACGATCTTGTGGTGGGGAAATCTTTGTCTGAGCTGCCTGACACTCTCAAGACCTTCGCTCTTGATCAGGGGGGTTCCGGCCTCTAGCCAGTCTGCTCCCCCATCAGCAGCCGCCCGGGCAACCTTGAGAGCCCGACTGAGATTCAAAAAATCCAAAGCTACTTGAAGCACCGGTTTCATGGATTTGGGTCCTGCTGGTAGGTGGCGCACGCGTCCCTGGCTTCCCAGACTCTCACCCGGCTCACCTTTAGTCTGTCCGAGTCTAGGTCTTCTTGCACCTTCTGAAAAAGATACCTGGCGATATTCTCTGTGGTGGGGTTCACACCCGGCAGTACCTCGTTGATGTATCGGTGGTCCAATCTCCCCACGTAGCGATTAGCTATTTTTTTAAGCTCAGCAAAATCGACAAGCAAACCTTCTTCATCAAGCTCTTTCCCTTGAACAAATACCTCAATCTTCCAGGTATGCCCATGCAGTCTCTCACATCGTCCGCCCGATCCCGCTATCTGGTGGGCAGCATCGAAAGAAAGCTCGACCATCAACTCATACATCCTTCTGCCTCCTGCATATTATTATCAAAAGGTCGCTGCCGGTCAAGGAACCGGGCCTCTCTTCAGCAGCTTCTGATAGATTTTCTCCAACCGGGAGATGCTATTCTCTATGCTATGAGCTTGGACCATCTCAAGCGACGCCTCCCGCATGGACCTTTTGAGTGTGTTATCAGAAAGAATTCTAATGACCTTGTCGGCCGCATCTTCTGGATCCTCTAAACTAAATAGATAGCCATTGATCCCTTCTCTAACTAGCTCCTGGGCGGCATTTTGTTCACCTTTTCCAATGAGAGGGGGGCATTTCATGGCCATGGCTTCCAAAGTGGCAATACTCTGCAGCTCATTTCGGGAAGCCAGAAGAAAAGCATCAGCACTAAGATAAGCACACAGAAGCTCCTCTCCTCGTAAATAACCAGTCATAACAATTTCCCTTTCCATCTTGAGCTTTCTTATCCTTTCACTCAGATGGCGTCTTAGCTGGCCTTCTCCCACAATCAAAAGACGGGCCCTCCATCCTTTCTTTCTCACGACCTCGACAATCTTAAGAAGATAATCCACGTTCTTCTCCAGACTCAGCCTTCCCACATAGAGGAGCAGAGGTTCCTCTCTAAGATCATATTTTTTCTTGAAACCTGAAAGCTTTCCAGGGCTGATTTTCCTCGGATTGAACTCTCTGAGATCAATTCCATTGCTCACTACCTCATGGGGTTTTCTGGTGAGCTGGTGCAGGATGTTGCCAGCAAAATGAGAAGGAGTGATCAAGAAATCGCCTCTTCGGTAGAAGTAAGGGAACCAGGACGAAATGATGACTTTCAGGGGAAGGAGGAGCGGGCTGGGTGAGGTAATCACATTACCCACCTGGACGTGAAACCCCATTACGACTGGTATCCCCAGTCTCCTCCCTGCTCTTAAGGCCTGCCAGCCCAAATAGGAAGGTAGATTAATATGAATAATCTGAATCTTATCTTCCCTAAGAATTGTGAGGATTTCCCAGGGATGAGGAAAAGCGATAGGGCCCTTGCTCCATGAAAAGGATAAGCTGGGAAATCGGTAAACTCTGATCCTCTCTGTCGAAGGAGGCCGCTTCACTCGGGAGGTGAGCACCGTAATTTTATGCCCTCTTTCCCTTAGTTCATAGCAGAAATTCTGGGTGCTGATCCCCTCTCCTCCCCAGGGCGGAAAGCTCTGGTCGGAGACAAAACAAATCCTCATTCCTCCCTTTTCCTCCAGAGCTTACTTAGACCAAAATGCAAAGCCAAAAACAGGGCGACGGCGATAACCACAGCGTCGGTTATCCTGACCATCAAAGTAAAGGCGAGGGCTTTCTGAGCTTCTACTCCCACCAATCCATATATAGCCACCTCTCCAAGCTCAAATACCCCCAGAGCTCCGGGGCTCACCTGCAGGATAAAAATAAGATGAGTTAAAGCAAAAATCAGGGAAAGCTGGGATAGCTTGAAGATAATCTCGAGAAAATAGAAGAAAATGGCCGGCTTGAGGAAAATCAGTGATCCGCCCAGAAGATTAAGAGCGAAGGCCATGAGAGCTTCCCTTCGGTGTCTTCTAAAAACAAGGAAAACTTCCCCCTCCATTTTTGAAATATGAGGTCTAACCTTCTCCACAGTTTTGGACAACGGATTCCACTGGCTCAAAAGGTCAGCCAGAGTAGTGAAGAGTCTATTCTCATAAATGAAACTCAACAGAAGAGTAGCCATCCCCAGACCCATGAGGGTATTGATCACCAGCATAGCTGCAGTCAATTGGAGCGGGAGGTCATATTCGATGAGGGTCCAGACAGTCCCCAGATAAATGAAGAAAAGGCCCGCCCCTAATTCCAGAAATCGATTGACCACGACACTGGCCCCTATCTTGCTCAGGGGAAGATTGTGTTTCTTGCTAATCAGGTAGGCTCTCACCGGCTCCCCGCCAAAGTACATAGAGGGGGTAAGATAGCTGATGACGAATCCAATGATCTTGGTGGCAAGGATATCTCTAAAGGGAAGATGGTATCCGTATGACTTTAAGATGATCTGCCAGGAAATAGCGTCGATAAGAAAAATAAGGAGGACATTGACAACAAAAACGCAAACTCCACCTGGACCCACTTCCTGGAGCTGAAAGATAACCTTCCCAAAGCCAATCAGATAGAAGGTTAAAACCAAAATAGCACTGCCGCCTAGAGTGGTAGCAATAATGAGAAGTCTTCTTTTCATTCACCGAACACAATGCTCATAAATCTTTCTACGGCCTCCTCAGGCTTGGCCTTCCCTCCTATCCCCTGGTAGCGTCTGGCTTTTTCTACATCCCGGGCGAGACTCAAGCTGTTTTGATCTACACTGTAAAAGTTTCCTCGCCTCTTGTGATACTTAGCCAAGTAGACTTGTTCTGTCTGTCCCGGGGTGGGCACAAAAAGTGCCTTCTTATCTAAAGCTACCAGCTCCATCAAAGTTGAATAACCGGGCCTGGTAATAACCAATTTGGCCCTATTCATAACACGCTCCTGCTCCCTCCTGTCCAGATAGCCAAAAATTCTAAGGCCTTTTGTTCCGTTCTCCCCAGGAGCTTCCGGCTTTCCCAGAGCCACTACCACCCTACCTTCCAGTCGGGGAGCTTGTTTTAAGACCTTATCTTCAAAGATGCTTCTCTGAGGTTCAGGCCCGGAAATAGAGATAAAATAATCAATATCCTGAGTCAGCTCCTTTTTCCTCAGGTCGGAAAGAATCCCCAAATAGTCTACCTGCCTTTCTTTGAAGTATTTCAGATTGTGGGAAAGGTCCCCCGATAAAGAATCCTCTTCAAAGTCGGGCACCAGGAATCTAGTAAAGCTACTCTTAAAGGAATAGTTAAATCCCTCGGTTACCATCTCAAAGAGCTTCACCCTGCCAGGAGCCAGGAATCTGAGTTGATGGGAGATGAAATAGGAAGGGATTTTCCGCGTATGAATACCAAAACGGTTGTCAGATACGATCCTATCATACCGTTCCTTCCTAACCAGTTTCTTTACTGCCTCGTGTTCCTTCATCACCTGGTTCATGTAAACAGGAAAGTAACTCAAAAATTTGCGTACCGAGAAATCCTTCTTGGAATAAGGAGAGGAATAGTCGGGTATCTCTAAATAACGGCAGGAGTCCCCAAGTTCCTCTTTTAGTAGGCTCAAAGATCTGCCTCTGGCCACAATGTCAACCTGGTGTTCCCTCTCTATTATCCCCCTAATGAGAGGAAGATCCCGCGTGGCGTGACCCAGTCCCCAGGAACAGACGCCAAAGAGAACCTTCATGTCTTATCTCGTCACCTATCTTGAGTGATTTTGTCGGTTACCTTTCCCACTACTTCCTCAGCGGTCTTTCTTCCCCGGAAAAGACAGGAAGAAATGAGGTCCTCTTTCTCCTTGATAAAGTAAGAATCCTTGATGTAGGATAGATTTATCTGCACATTGATAGCTGCAGCCTCCAGAGCTGCCTCTGCCAGCAGAGCTCCCACCCCCACATCACTTATGAGGTGAGGATTGCCCAGAGGAAGAATCTCCTCGGCTAACTCTATCACCCGCAGGGAAAGCTGGCTTGTTTTCAAAGGAACCAGGGCAGCTTCCTTAAGTGAGCGCTCAAGGGCTTCACTACGTGCCTTCCTTTGCTCCTCTGTGTCCTTGGGCATGTGAGAGGTGCGGGAGTAGTTCTGGTAGGCCTTGATATCTTCCTGAACAAGTAACGAAAGCTCATTTCTGAGACCATCTGCAGCCTCCAGAATCTTGGCCACCTCTTCCTCGACCCCTTCGTACTGCTTCTTACCTACGGTGTAATTGCCAACCATACACAAAAGAGCCGCCCCCAGGGATCCGACCAAGGCAGCCACGCTTCCTCCTCCGGGAGCAGGAAGTTGAGCAGCTGTATCCTGAATGAAGTCTTTCATGGGTCTTTTCAGGTACATCTTCTCCTCCTGATGCTCTCGCTACAACTCACGATTCGTTTTTCCGTTATGATGCAGTCTACTGCCACATCGTGAGGCCGAAAAGGTAGGCTCCCCACAACCTGAAGCTCAAAGGCCAGCCCAACAAAGTTTACCCTCCCCGGGAGCTTCCTCAGGAATTTATCGTAGAAACCTCGCCCGAAGCCCAGACGATTCCCCACCTCATCAAACGCTACTCCCGGAACAATAACCACATCTATCTCTTCTAAAGGACAGGGACGGTAAGATTTCCTATGTGGCTCGAGAATGCCCCACGGCCCAGGCGTGAGCTCTTTGTCAGGGTCTTTCAGTATCGAGGGAAAAATCTCCCCTCCGCCCTTCTCAATCAAAGGAACTGAAATGGTTTTTCCCATTCGTAGGGCCCTCTCTATTATGGGACGAGTTTGAACTTCATCCTCCATGGCCAGGTAGAAAAGAACCCCTCGGCCTTCCAAAAAGAGACTGAAGGTGAGGAGTTTGTTCTGAATAAGAGCGCTCTTCCTCTCAATCTCCTCAGACGATTGGGACCTTCGCTTCTGGAGCATGCGGCTCCTAAGATCTACCTTTTCCAATTTTGCCTCTATTCCAGGTTGGCATGCCGCCTTCGCATCTCCTCCTCGGATATCCCCGTCTTTCCCATCAAGAAAAGGACTACTCCCTCCAGGTACAAGAACAAAGACTGCTCAAATAAGGAGCCCAGGGGTTCTCTCAATACGTCTTTTTCTAAAACGACGGGGAAAAAAATGAGATGGTGAGCCAATCTGGCCAGAGGCGAGTCCGAATCGGCGGTAAGGACGAATATGATGGCTCCACTTTGCCGAGCCTGGCGGGCGAGCTCTAAACTTACCTTTTTTCTCCCCGAGCAGGAACAGAGGACGAAGAGATCTTTCGCCCCGATAGCGGGAGTAGTTGCCTCACCTACCACATAGGAGGAAAAACCCATATGCATGAGCCTCATGGCAAAGCATCGGGCAATAAGGCCACTCCTTCCCTGACCGCTGTGAAATATTCTCCGGCAGGAAGAAATTGACTCGACAAACTCAGCCGTTTCCTTCTCACCAACTCCGGAAAGAGTCTTTTTGACATGGGAATGGATGAGCCCTAACCCTTCCCTGAACTTCTCCGGATCAACAAGAGGTGTGTCAGAGTTTATGAAACTACTCCTCGGCAAACTCGTCTGCACGAAAGGCCGCAAGATATGCCGCACAGTATTTGTCTTTACCCAGAAGGGCCTCTCCTGCCTTGATCAAGGAGATCAGTTTTCTATCCAAAGGATCAAGAATAACCGAATCCAGACCTTGTGCCATGGCCATGGTGAGGAAGACACGATTAATAAGACCCCTTTTGGGGAGTCCAAAAGAGATATTGCTTAGACCACAGATGATGTGGACCTTTTTCGAGGAGTCTTTTATCTTCCTAATGGTATCCAGCGCCGCCAATCCCGCCTCCGAATCGGTGCTGAGGGGACGCACCAGGGGGTCCACGTAGATACCATCCTCAGAAATTCCTGCACCGCTCAGTAGCTCCACCAGTCGCTGACTAATCCGGTATCTGGTTTCGGCATCCCGGGGAATTCCCTCATCATCCATAGTAAGAGCAACGACGTTCGGCCTGAACTCATTGAGAAGAGGAAGTATCTCCTCTACTCTCTTCTTCTCCAGGGTGATGGAGTTGACCATGGCCCTGCCTTCGTGCTCTTTCAGTCCAACCCTCATGGCCTCAGGACTCGGACTATCTATACTCAAAGGCACACCTGTGGCTGACTGGGCAGCTTTCACCAGCCACCGCATATCCTCGGCTTCGGTATGGATCCTGGTCCCCACATTAACATCAAGAGCATCAGCCCCTGCCTTAACCTGCCTTCTGGCAAGATTCTGGATAAAGGCGGTATCTTTTCTTTCCACCGCCTTAAGAATTCCTGGAACACTTGTATTGATCTTTTCTCCCACAATGAACATAACTCATACCCCAGTGAGCCTTTTAGCCTTTGAGGAGCTCTTTAGCTGTATCTACCGCTGAAGCAGCATCAGGAGCATAGCCATCGGCTCCTATCTCATCAGCATAATCTTGGGTAATGGGAGCTCCTCCAATCATCACCCTGACCTTCCCTTTAAGTCCTTCCTTTTCCACAGCTTGAGTGACATCTTTCATGGCCAGCATGGTAGTGGTAAGAAGAGCGGAAAGACCCACCAGATTAGCATTCTTTTCTTTGGCCGCCTGGATAAACTTCTCAGAGGGTACATCCACTCCTAGATCAATCACCTCAAATCCTGCCCCTTCCAGCATCATCCCCACCAGATTCTTGCCAATATCATGAAGGTCTCCCCTTACCGTGCCCAGGACCATTGTCCCCACACCTTTGATATTCTTTTCCAGTAGGATCGGATTAAGGAGTTCCATTCCGGCCTTCATAGCCCGGGCAGCGATGAGAACTTCAGGTACGTAAAACTCGTTCTTCTTAAACTTCTCCCCTACTACACTCATTCCCGCCACAAGTCCTTCGTTCAGAATCTTGCTAACATCCTGTCCTTCATCAAGGGCTTCCTTGACAAGACTGCGCACTTCATCAGCTTTTCCCGCTATGAGTTTCTCAGCAATCTCTTGTAGCTCTGCCATTTCTACCTCCCGATTAATTTTTGAACATTATACCTGTAGCTGCCTGCAGTGTCAATTTGCCGGAAGAGAGTATCTCCCGATTTGTGAAGAGGGGGGAAGGAAGAAAAAAATGGCTCCAAAAGAGCCAGGTCTAATCCGAACCAGCCATACGTTGAAGTGCAAGGTACAAAGCCTGGGTGCCTTTGCGTCCACTGCCAAGAGCTTGAACAGATACATATAACTGATGAACAAGAGCCAGACCCGGGAGGAATATTTGCATTTTTTGAGCCTCCTCGAGAGCAATGCCCAAATCCTTAACGAAGTGATCTACGAAAAACCCCGGTTCCATATCGCCTTTCAAAATCCTTGGGGCTAACTTGTCAAGAAGAAAGCAGCCGGCAGCTCCACCCGAGATTGACTGAAGCATAGTTTCAAGGTCCAGTCCAGCCTTGGCACCATAAATGAGAGCCTCCACCATTCCGATCATGGTCCCAGCAACCTGTATCTGGTTACACATTTTGGTATGTTGCCCGGCACCGGGACCACCCTGTAGGATAATGGTTTTTCCCAGTCTTTCCAGGACAGGTTTTGCAGCATCAAAAGTCTCCTCATCTCCGCCAACCATAATGGAAAGGGTGGCGCTCTGGGCACCCACGTCTCCACCTGAGACTGGAGCATCCAGAGAGAACGCTCCCTTTTTCTTCAGAGCTTCTGCAATTTCGATAGCCAGGCTGGGCCTGGAGGTAGTAAAATCAATGAATATAGAATCTGCCTTAATTGTATTTGCAATGCCCTCTTTTCCAAAAACCACCTCTCTAACATCTTGAGGACGGCCCACCATAGCGCAAACAAAGTCCTTACTTTTAGCTGTCTCTTGAGGGGAGCTAGCCCATTCGGCCCCGGCATCAATGAGCTCCTTAGCTTTACTTTTGGTCCTGGTAAAGACGGTTAAATTGTGCCCTGCTTTGATTAGATGAGCGGCCATTGGTCCTCCCATAACCCCTGTACCTATCCACCCAATACCACTCACTCAATCCTCCTTTGCGCTACTTCGGCAGGTGCCCTTTCAAATCTTCCAACCCAAGCTCAGCTAATTTTTTATCAGTAGGTCCGTATTTGTTAAATCCCCGTAGTCTATAGTATTCGGAGATCATTTCACGAAGAGTTTCGTCAGGGATTTCTTCTCCATCGAGCACGCCCTTTTTCAATGGTTCCTTGAGCCTTTGCGGCAAATCATCATCGTCTGTAGTATATCCATCTTTGGCGGTCATGAGTCTTCTTATTACGTAGTTCCTCTCTCCAATCCTCAGCATCTCCTGTGCGTCAATATCCATACCGGTCAGCAAATTCAGAAGCTCTCTAATCATACCGGGAGCGTAGAATCCCCCTCCTTCTATGCGGATTGAAGAGGTGAATGCACACGTTATGAGTGAGTTTGAAAAAGAACAAAGGTCCTCGTAAATCTTGCAGTACCGTGGTTTATTTTTCCAACTGGCACCAGGTACTCCAACCTTCACTCCAATGTCGGGGGTTGAATTATCAACCTCAAATTGGGTATCGTGGACAGTTTCCATATGCGTGGCACCACGAGGGCTTGTGGCATAACTGATTCCCATACTCTTCTTACCCCTCGGTTCATGCAGGGGAACCTCCTGGCCCTTTATATGCACTGCGAATTCCTCTCCACCTATTTCCTTAGCTACAGCCACCAGTCCTTTGGCTAAGTAGTGCCCCAATCCTTTACCCTCAATCATCTCATCGACAAGCCTAACCATCGCCTCTGCATCTCCCCACTTAATTCCTGGTTTAAGAAGACCTTTCTCGGTTGCCTCCATTGCAAAAGCAATTAAGTTACCTGTGCTGATAGTGTCAAGTCCGTACTGGTTGCATTTCTGATTGAGTAGTGTAATCCCGGGCAGGCTCCTATTCAAGCAAAGTGAACCGAACGCTGCCAGTGTTTCGTATTCAGGACCACCATATTCTTCCAGTATCTCCTCGCCCATAAAAGTGCCCTTGCACACTCGCTTGCATCTTACCGGGCACCCGGGACAGGTGTCTCGTCGCACCAGGATTGTCTTTTCCATCTCCTCCCCACCGGTTTTATCGGCTGCCTCAAACTCACCCTCCTGGAAGTTTTTTGTCGGCAGGATCCCCAATTCATTAAGAGCCGTTACCGTATCAGTAGTTCCTAACTCTCCCCAGTCACCCATTTTTGGGTCTTTGAGGAGTTCATTAGAGAATTTTCGCCGGAGCCTCGTGAATTCTTCTTGTTTGAATATCTCCTTTTGCTGGGAACCCTTAACCACTATCGCCTTCAGCTTTTTCGATCCCATTACTGCTCCAAAACCGGGACGTCCCGCTGATCGGTTTCTATCATTTATGATGCAGGAGAAGGGAATAAGCTTCTCTCCAGCTTGTCCGATAGAGGTCACCCTAGCTCCTCTGTATTTGTCCCCCAGAATTCTTTCGGTCTCAGCGGTAGCGAGACCCCAAAGGTTTTGTGCGTCGTGAATGCGTGCCTTGCCATCTATTAGACTGATGTACTTTGGCTCCTCAGCCCGCCCTCTTACTATAATCCCGTCGTAGCCGGATCTGCCCAGCTCGTGCCCCCAGAAGCCGCCAGCGTAGGCTTCATTTATCGTACCTGTCTTAGGGGATCGGGACATAACCAGATAACGACCTGCTCCAGCCACATTCGTTCCCTGAAGTGGTCCAGTGGCAAAGATTAGGATATTATCCTCCCCCAGAGGGTCCTCCTTTCCCTTCAGTTCCTCCAACATAATCCTTGCAGCAATCCCTCTACCTCCAAGGTGCTTCTCATACCAATCTGGAGGAATCTCGTAGTCACCAATTTTGCCACTCGTAAGATCCACATCCAGATACCTACCAAACACACCCTTTATCATGCTATGTCCTCCTTTCACTCCTAGATCCACCTTTTTGGTACCCGCCTAATCTTTGACCATTATACACAACATGCCCACAGCGTCAATTTCCGGGAAGATCGCTGCTCTCAGTTTAGCTCTCTGAGCCAAAAAGGCAAGAGAGCCCTTGAGTTTCTCTGGATTAGCTCATGGAATGGAACGACGCCGAAGTGGCGGAATTGGTAGACGCGCAGCATTCACGATGTGAATTTAGTAAACGTTCAAGAGAGCTTGACAAGAGTTAAATACAAGAAACCACACTGAATTGCTCTGACTCCGAGGACTATGGCAAGATGAGTCTTTCATAGTCCTCATGACGGACGAATCAACACTTTCATTGCTGTTCTCTCAGCTACCATCTTGAGGGCCCTTTCGATCTGGTCGAGATCCATTTTCGCAGTAATGATTGAACGCAAACGATCTGAATCTTTCAAAATGAGGTCTACCGCCCTCTCAAAATCGGGATAGCGGTATACATGCGAACCAATTATGGTTAACTCATGAAAGCAGACCTCTTTCAAATCCAGAGGACTAGGTTCCTTGCGCATTCCCACCACAGTGATTCGCCCACCAATTCTCGAGATATGAGTGAATTGAGATGCCACTGTTGGGATTCCGACCGCGTCAAAAGCCACATCGGCCCCTCGGCCGTGCGTTAGATCCCTTACTCTCTTTTCCAGTTTATCTTTGCTGGGAACGACGACTTCAAAACCCAACTGCCGAGCTATGTTTGCTCGGTACGGGCTTATCTCCGAGATAATCGTTGGCAGAGCTCCGCCCATCCTGGCCATTTCAGCAATTAATAGACCGATAGGACCTCCACCCAGGATGACTACCGAATCTCCCACTTTCAGACCCGATCTTTGGACAGCATGAAGGGCTACTGCTGCGGGTTCTGCCAGAGCAGCCAGCTCTAGTGAAAGACCCGGGGGGAGTACGTAAACACTGTTTGCCTTAACCTTAACAAATTCAGCAAAAGAACCCGGAGCTTCAACGCCCACTAT
>CAYYHL010000017.1:0-14469 GCA_964471775.1 uncultured Clostridia bacterium | reverse complement strand
CCTCCAGCTTAAAAGGCTGAATTATACACTCTATCTTTTTTAGCATAAGTGCCTCTTTTTATAGTCAAAGACTGGGGAACCAGAGTTCGGGTGAGCTTTCTTGTGTCAGTTAAGGTACCTTAGAGAAGATTGATTTCCAAACATCGAAGTCCAGGGGTTTAACAACTTATGGAGAAGAACTTTTTTCGAGAGTACCACGCACGATATGGTTCTTGCGGCAGATTGTTCAGGTCAATAGTGCTTTTCTGACAAGAGCCGAGGATTTGGTGGCATCTCCCTCCCGGATGACTTTTTCAATATTATCCATTCCTATTCTATTCAAAACTCTAAATAATCCTTTAAACCATTCAATACCTTCGATCACGGCACGGATTCCATCTTCTCGATAAGGAAAGATATCTAGCGAATACCAACCATCGTATGCGGTCTTATTCAGCCAATAGAGTAGCTCCAAAGTCTCAATGGTATGGACTGATCCTGGAATCATGTCATCGTCCCATAGCCGATAATTATCATTGAGGTGAAGATGAAAGAGCTTATTACCAAAACGTTTGAGTAGAGCCACGCTCTCAGCCATATTTTCGTAGCCTTCAAGAGCATGCCCAATGTCTAAGTTTATTCCTACGTTCGGTCGATCTACTTCTTTGACTAGCAGAATAGCCTTGCCAATGGTTCCAATAAAGCAGTGGGTTCTCGGCTCTTTTATTTTATACTCGATCGCGATTTTCACCTCAGGTAGGTAATCAGCACACCTTATTAGTCCCGCTACAATTCTGTCCCAGGAGCTGGTATAATCAGCCTGAAAGCAATAATCATACCCATCTTGGCCAAACCAGGGGCTCACCAGGTTACAACCACTTTCTTGGGCTAGTTCCATAGATTTCTTGACGTTATCAATAGCGTCCTGTCTGATTTTTTGGTCATTGGCAGCGAAACTTCCCCGGCCCCACTTCGCCGATGACCAAAGCTCTGGTATAATCAGGGAAACCCTCATTCCAGAATCGATAACTCGTTCTATCACCTCACGGCCATTAGCATCAGTCAATTGCCAGCCCCCAACGAGCTCTATACCTTTCAAATCAGGGACTCTTTTTGCTGCTTCCAGCATCTCTTCAAAGGTCTTCTGGGGAGAATAGCCATCGAGGACATAGCGATCGGCACAGGAACCGAATGCAACCACACTACTGGAAAATTTCATTCTTTGCTCCATTATTTTCCTCCTTATTTTGTTACTCTCAGTAGACTTCGCCATACTTATCGGCTAGATCGTAAGATTTCGTCTAACTGTTCCACTCTGCCTAAATTCTCACCGCAACTTTCAGACTCCGTGCCTCCTGCATTGTTCCGATCCTCAATAGTATTCTCCAGAGAAATGACATGAGTGATATACTTCTTGCCATCCGTTTATCTTTTAGATACTGGCTTAAAAGAAAGCGAACGATGCTCGGGAGAAAACCTGTGGACATCTAAGACCTGCAAGTTCTTTCAATAGAGTAAATTGGCGTTTAGACTGGGGGATTTTCGCCGACAAAACTCCCCCGCAGAGATGGCCCTATCTCTGTTTCTACCTATTTCTAGGACATCCTACTGGGCTTTGATGGAAGAATAACAAACCACAGTGACGAGGTCTACTCCCAAACGTTCTCTTTCATCATTTTTCTTCTTGAGATACCCAGAACTCTCACTTCCTTCCCTAAAAGAAGTTAGCTTTTAAATGGCCTTTCTATTATTTATTGAGCAAAATGCTGTGCAGTTTCTCTCATCGACTTAATAACGTAGTCAACACTTTCGTCAGGCATACCTGTCCAAATGGGAAGGTTAAGCTGTTCTTCAAAAAAGACTCTCTCAGAAACCGGACACTCACCGTAGCGATGTCCTTGGAACTGCATATACTTTAGTAGGTGTACCGGGCAGAACCGAAGGATGATATGAATCTTCTTTACGTTTTCCAAATAAAGACCTACTTTGTTCGGATCTGCCTTAATGACGTTACAGTCGATGAAGATGGGATATAAATGATAGACGCACTTTGCTCCGGGGGTTGTTTGGAACAATCGAAATCCTCTGATATCTGAGAGACCCTCGTTATAACGAACAGCTGTCTGTATACGCTTCTCATTTAAACTATCCAACTTTCGCAGTTGTACACACCCAATAGCTGCAAGAACTTCGCACATTCGGAAGTTGCTACCCCATTGTTCAATGTTCGTGAACTCGTATCTGTAAGCACCAGCGGTATGGTCGGCGAGTGGTTCCTCGGGCTCAGGGTAAGGACCAATGGCTTTTAATGACTTTTCCCGAAGATCCCCAAGAATTCCCATTGTTCTAAGCATTCTGGCTTCCTCTGCATATTGGTCGTTGTTGGTGGTTAGCATACCGCCTTCTCCTGTAGTCATGTTCTTGAGTGAGTGAAAAGAAAAGCAAGTTATATCACCCAGACTACCAATCTTACGTCCTTTATATTCAGCACCCGGGGCATGGGCTGCGTCTTCTACTACGGCTACATTGTGTCGCTTGGCTATGTCAAGAACAGGGTCCATATCAACAGGATTGCCACACATGTGACACACAAAGATAGCCTTTGTTTTCGGCGTAATTTTGTCTTCAATAGTGGCAGGATCAATATTTAGAGTATAGGGTTCGATATCCGCAAAACGAATAGTTGCTCCGAACTCCGCTGCAGCCAGAATTGTAGGGTGAAAGGTCTGGGGCGTCGCAACAATTTCGTCTCCCTTACCAATACGGAGTATCTGGGTTGCTATTCGGAGGGCACCCGTGCAGGAACTAAATGTAACGGCATGTTTTACGCCACAGTATTCAGCAAATTCTTTTTGAAACTTCGCCAAGTTCTCACCCGTCCAAGAGAGTCCTTCACCACTCCTAAGAACACGTGCTACCGCCTCAATTTCTTCCTCGCCTATAATTGTACCAAGCGGATTCTCTTGAACCTTGAATTTCTTATCTGATCCTAAGAATTTTCTAAATGATTCTTTCCTCATGGTTCTCTGCATTTTTATCTCCTCACATATTTGTTATTCTTTCCTCATAGCCCCTAAGAAAATGAGGCCAATCCTTCAATACGTCTCTCTTTGGAAACCTTTCCTTTGTTTTCCAGTAAATGAGCCTATCTATTTTTCATTCCTTCCCTCCTTTCAGCTTTATTAGGTCCGTCAAATATTCTTTATCCGTCCCTATTCAGCGTTTTACCAATCAGTAATGCTTTCGTCGCCCACAATGAGCTATCTTCTAGCTTGTATTTCCTTCCTTACTGTGAATAATGCCTTAAGATCCTTAAAGAAGGCTCCCGGGTCACTACAGGAAACCCAAAAACGTACTCACCAAGGGTAAGGGGACACAAAGAATATCAGGTGTTTACAAAAGATCATAAATGCAATAACAGGCCTATTATCCTCCATTCTCGAATGTCAACACTACTTGCATTGTTCTTTCAGGATTCTTATCCACTAGCTCAAAAGCCTTTTGAGCTTCTGTGAAACTTATCTTGTGCGAAATAAGGCCATCAGTTTTCAATTTTTTCGTGCTTAAGTATTTGATAACGGTTTGAGTGAGTCTGTGATGATTCCATCTATGATTCAGCTGAGGATTTATTCCTCTATCCTGCGAGCTTACGATATTAACCCTGTTATTATGAAATTCTCCACCTAGACTGAGACTTTTTACGTTTTCTTGATACCATCCGAGAGCAACAACTTTCGACGAGTAGGCACAACATCTTATTGCCTCGTTGAGCCCTCCGTAAGATCCTGAGCTCTCTATTACTACGTCAGCTCCTCTCTTATGAGTAATCCGTCTGACTTCCAATGCTACGTCGCATCTCCTAGGATTCAAGGTGTAATCAGTGCCAGATAATGCTTTTGATAGTTCTAATCTTTTCTCTATCAAATCAACCACTATAACAGGGTCTGCGCCTGACAATTTGGATAATTGAACTACAAATTGTCCCACGATCCCTTGTCCAAAGACCACAACTGCCTCACCAACGTTAATTGAAGCATCCAAGACCCCATTAAATGCTACCAAAGCTAAAGGTACAAACACACCTCGAATAGGTTCCATCTCTTTTGGCAAAATTAGGTTCTCCAAAAAACCGCCTAGTGGTTCGTTGTTTACCACAATTTTTTTTTCGTCTAATACTACTGATGTTCTGTGCCCATACCTTGCGGTAATTCTATCGCCAACGTTCAGACGTTGAACCTGCTCCCCTACTTCAACTATCTCTCCTACCTGCTCATATCCGTATGAGACTGGATATTCCCATCTCGGCTTCTCTTTCATAAATAGTCTTAAGTCTCGGTCGAAACCTTTATAGTATTCAGGGGCAGTTCCTCTGTAAACATTCATTTCCGTTCCACTACTAATCCCAGAAAATAGTGTCTTAACTCTCACTTCAGTAGGCTTCAGAGTAAGTTCTTTGTACTCCCTAAAGCTTATTTTCTTGGGTGCGGCAAAAACCAGCTCAATCCCCATTTTTCTTCTCCTTTCATTATTTTCTCACAGCTTGAAAACTCCCACTGTTGATCGGACATGAATTATTTTAAGTACTTGGGGACACCACGAGTACTGGGGAAAATGCCTAATCCTTATTAGACTAGCGTGACTATGATCTCGGTTAGTTTAGGGGTTGCGTGCCGGTATTATGCACGTTGTGTTTATACCCTTTCAAGAACAAGGATCCCGTCCTGAAAAATCGGAAAAGGAGGAGCAGTCCATTCTCCCTTTGCATTTGGCTTCACTATACCCAAAGGGTATTCCCTTCCGGTTCTCGGGTCATGATAAAAAGCCTGGTAAGTTACATCTGATTCTTCAAAAAACTCTTTAATCACGGGTTGAGCGTGACGTTGCACAGGGAAGTAAACTATGCATAATTCTTTGGGGATCCCCGCTGCATAACAGCCAAAATACCTGTTGAGCTGCCAGCCATTTTTGCGGGACTCCGGGCAGAGCTTTGCCCATTCTGGATGTGGTTCCAGTCGCCACCAGGGATAGTGCTCCAACAACCTTTTTGCAATACCCATTTGGACAGAACCCGTTGACTGATAAGCCTCATCCCAGGCTATAGTACTGTAAGTACCCCCATAGGGGGAAGGACCAAAGGGCTTTTCTTTCCTGTTCACCTGCCAGATACCATCAGCGCCGTATGTATGACCACAGGTTCCCGATAAGATACTTGACCAGAACACAAAACGTTGCATATTCTCCCAAGCACAACCCCCATGACCTTCATAACAAACCTCCCCTACCACTATTGGTAGTCTTGGTCGTTGCTTGACCGCGTTAACTACCGTTTTTACGTGCTCAGGGATGATGAACCAATCCCCGTGACGTGTCTGGAGCATATCAAAGTCGACTAAGGACGGATCTTCCACTTGGCTTCGGCTAGAACTAAGACCTGTCGGATGGATGGTCGCCGGACGGTCAAACGGATCTATTTGCTGCACATAGCGCCCAACTTCAGTCCATCCCTCCTTTTGTATCTTTACTTCTTCATCTTTGTTCCTAGAAAGATAGTAGGGCATTAGAGCTTCTCCCGCTAGACACCAGACCACTGGATAGGCGCTGTAACGAGCAATGAGATATCGCCAGTGCTTTTTCATCTTTTCTACACCCATCCAAGGTAAAAAGTATCCCCAACACCCAACAATACATGGAACAAGACCAGAAGTGACAAGGTGTTCAATTCTCAAATCTGCCATATCAAAATAATCAGGGTTTACTCGAGAATAATCCTTTTCCCAAGGAAAACCTGCTTCATTAGCGCCCCGTTCATCAAATGGTGGCATATCCGGGTAGAGCCCAGCGACAAGCTGAATAACCGTAAAGCCTTTTTTGATTCTATCCTCAGTTAGAATGCGGAAATCTTGTGGCCAGGTGAGTCTTTTGCATAGCCCCATCCACCAGGTATCGGCTAACCAGAAAAAAGGAGTTCCATCGATGTGTTCTAGATAGCGATGGCTTCCACTTACTCGTAAGGGACCATGCCTCAAGAGCTGGTTGTTTCCTTCATACGGATGAACCTCAACTTCGCTTTTCTGATTATGCAAAGTTAGGTTTTCCTTATCGGAACAGATGGTAGTGTAG
Organism: uncultured Clostridia bacterium; assembly: GCA_964471775.1. Taxonomy (GTDB): domain Bacteria; phylum Aerophobota; class Aerophobia; order Aerophobales; family AE-B3A; genus SOJT01. Next base: position 8,370 of record CAYYHL010000017.1, on the reverse strand, counting down.
GAGTACGTTCCGACGGCAGGCGTAGAAAATCTTACTTTCCACACGTTCTCACCGGCCCAAAATGCTGGCACAACTTTTCTCGAAACGTTCGGTCCCTGAAAGATAACATCCAGTTCTACTTCGGTAAAAGAGTCTTTATAGCACTTCGCTGAGTAAAGAGAGAATTCTAATGTGGAGTTTTGAGCTATGTGGTACATAGAAAGTCCTCTCGCTGAGTTGTCATTTCCCAATAGGACAACTTCTCTTGATGAAACCAAAGACTGGAACAAATATAAGGAGAGCTGATAAGGAGGTTGCCGGAAGAGGAAGCTTCCGGCAACCACGGCTGCATTGCTTAGCCACTTTGAAGTAGCTCGTTAATTTCGCGTGTCATGTCCTCTATAGCTTCATCAGCGGTCTTTATTCCAAGCCATGCACTTTTTATCTCGGTAGGCATTATATCCCACAGGACTTTGCTCGCATATTTAGTTCTGGGGACAAAAGGTTTGGGCACTACATAATCATCAGCCATTGCTATCGTAACAATCTCAGGATCGACATGGCGTAAGTATTCCTCTATCCACTCCGGATCCTTAAATATACTTTTTGTTACAGGACAGATAGGATTCCAAATCCCCTCTTTGAGCATCAACTTCCGCACTTCAGTACTTGCTTGCCACTTCACAAACTCAAAGGCTTCTCTTTTGTGTTTGCACCCAGGATTTATCATCATTGTGTCGCCATCTCCCCATATCCTAAAGCCAGCGGGTCCTGCAGGGTTTAGACAAAAATCCCACTTAAAAGGGATTTTTTTCCGGACGTCTACGAGAACACGGTCAGCCGTATTAGCGCACTCCATACCTACTTTGCCTGTTAGAAATCCGAAGACCTCTGCCTCTTCCACCTCTGGTGGAAGCATAACATGATGCTTCACTGTCAAGTCAGTTATAGCTTTAATTCCCCTTTTAGCTTCAGGACGGTTTAGAATGCACTCGGTGTAGTCTTTATTGAAGATGTCTCCTCCAAATGCTCGAATCTGGGTAAGTATCCAGGTGTCCCAGGCGGCCCCAAAACCATACTGATCAATTCTTCCGTCTCCGTTTTTATCTACTGTGAGCTTCTTGGCTGCCTCGACAAAAGCCTCCCAATTCCATCCCTTTTCCTTTGCTTGATAGTAAAGCTCGTTAGGCGTCTGGAGTCCAGCCTCTGCGAAAAGGTCCTTGTTATATCGCATAGCCATTGCATCGCTAATGCAGGGTAGTCCTACGATTTTGTCGTCATAAACACTAATCCACTTGTGTACGATATCATCCCAATCAACCTCGTTTTTGACCCACGCAGTAACATCCGTGAAAAAACCCCAGCTCACCATTTCTGTGAGCTGAGCAGGATGAGCCCCCATTAGATCTGGAGCTGTGCCTCCGGCTATCATGATAGGCCATTTCTCGTTCCATTGATCCCAAGGTAAAAGATCCACCTTAATCTTGATTCCGGGGTTCCTTTCCTCAAAGAGCGTTGCCATATGCTCCATTGCCTGCTGCCACTCGGCACCACCGTGCCACATAAATGTTAGTCTTACTTGAGCTACTGCACTGGCCCCTATGACACTCAGTAGGACCAGAGATACTATCATACTTCTCAATACTCTTTTCATTACTTTTCCTCCTAGTAAGATTTTCTGGTAGTGTCAAACAGATAACTTTTTATCCCTTCGCATCATCTCCTTCGTATAATCAAATTAGCTGATGGGCCTATCTTTCTGAAGTAGTAATTTTCACCTCCTCTCTCGTTTTTTTGACCCGTTTTCGCTACTCTGAAAACTAGTAACCAATGTCTATGGAAAAGGGGACTACTGCTGTTATGATCTAGCAAGTATGTTCTCTCTGGAGATCTCAAGGATTCTTGATAACTGCAAAGACACTAAATCTTTTGTAAAGTCTTAAGGAAACCTCAGAGAGAAGTAATTCCAACTGTAAGGAGAATGATCTGGATATCTTAGAACGCCCAAGAGTGAGGGGAATTAAAAGAGCAACTGTAATATCCTATCTTTCTGATATCGCCAGTTTCCTCAAAAGGGTCTTTGGCCTTATCATTGGGGTTACAGTGAACTTGAGAAAATACAGAGACACAAGGAAAAAGAAATACCGGGAAAAACTTTTCAACCTCAAGGTTTCGCTTTACCCTATTAGACAACACGCATCGAATAGGGTTTACCTTCTTTATGCTACCCAGACATCATCTCTATCCTTGATTGTTGAATCTTCTTCCTTTAATGGAGCGGTATTATTTTGCCAAATTCACCCTTCTATTGTCTTCTGGCATACATAGCTTTTTGAGCAATTTTCCCCTTGTTTAAGGAAGAATTTTTTCCCTCCAAGATAAATTTTATTAAGTGCACTCTGTATTCCCAGACAAACCTAGGGGGAAGAACCAAAACTCAGATCATCTTAAAAAGCTACTTAATTACTCTTTTATCCCAGTTATGACTATACCTTGGATATAATATTTTTGAGCTACAAAAAACACGATTAAGCAAGGTAATAAGACTATAAGAGAGACTGCCATAAGGTAAGTCCATTGCACATTATACTGTCCCTTGAAGAACCTCAACCCAAGAGCTAAAGTATACTTTTCAGAAGAGTTAAGAAAAACAAGTGGTTGTACAAAATCGTTCCAACGCCACATGAAAGAAAAAACGAGCATTATTCCTACGGCTGGTTTAGAAAGAGGAAGTATTATCCTCGTAAAAACACCGGCCGTACTGCAACCATCAATTCTTGCCGCATCATCTATTTCGAAAGGAATAGTGAGATAAAGTTGACGAAGCAAAAAGATAAAGAAGGCATCGCCTCCGAGAAAATATGGAACAACTAAGGGTTTATATGTGTCTATCCACTTAAAGTATTTAAATAAAAGAAACTGCGGTACCATTAATATGCAGTAAGGAATCATCATGCTACTCAAGACTAACAAAAAGAGTATCCTCCGGCCGGGAAACCTCAACCGAGCAAAACCGAAAGCAACTACAGCAGCCGAAAGAACCTGTCCAACAACACTAGCTCCAACAACAATGCAAGTGTTTTTTGCCCAGAGGGTAAAGGGTAGCTTAGTCCATCCTATAATAAAATTATCCCATTTAACAGGATTGGGGATCCATTGTATAGGATACATAAATTCCTTGCCAGGTTCCTTTAAGGCAGTAGAAATCATCCAAAAGAAAGGCACTAAAATTATCACCATTCCCGTTATTAATAGAGAATAAACAACCGCTATTAATATCTGTTCTCGCTTTTTTTTAGTTGAAAGCCAACTAACTGGGTTTTCCCTTCGCATTTTTTCTTTAAGACCTTCCTTATCTTCTCCTTTTTTCTGCAGCATAATAGATCCAGTCTGCTGAGAACTTAAGAAACATATAAGTAATGACTAAGATTATGAGGAAGAGTAACCAGCCTAATGCAGAAGCATAACCGAATTTATACCATTTAAAAGCGTTAAGATAAATATTTAGAACGTAAAGCAGGCTGGCATAATTCGGTCCTCCCATAGTCATAATGTAAACTGGGGTAAACATTTGAAACCCTGCGATGATGCCCATTATCGCGTTAAATAGTGTTACGGGACTTATCATAGGAATAGTTATATACCTGAACTTGTGCCAAAGAGTAGCACCATCTACAGTTGCTGCTTCGTAAAGAGAGGTTGGAATATTCTGCAATCCGCATAAATAAATGAACATGGGGCCTCCCACGGACCAGACACTCATTATTATAAAAGCTGGTAGAACCCATGTCTCGCTGCCTAGCCAAATTGGGCCTTTTATACCATATCCAGCTAACAAGTTATTTATAAGGCCGAATTTTGAGTGAAATATCCAGGTCCAAAGAATAGCTACAGATACTCCTGCAGTCACGCTGGGAACATAATATGCTGTCCTAAAAAGGCTTAAAGCTTTAATCTTCTGATTTAAGAGTATAGCTAAAAATAATGCCAAAACTAAATTCAAAGGTACACTGAGAAGGTAAATAAAAGTCGCATGGAGGGACTTCCAGAAAAGACGATCTCGAACTAGCGATTGATAGTTCTTGAGACCAATGAAAATAGGGCTACCAACCATGGACCACTTGGTTAAACTTGCGAGGAAGACACCAATAATTGGTCCTCCTATAAAAAGGATAAATCCAATTAGCCAAGGAGAGATAAACAAGTATCCTTGTAAAGCTTCACGCCGAGTAGCTTTCAATTTTTTGCTACCTTTTTTGAAACTTGTCCTGGTTTCACTCCTATCTCCACTAAACCTGCTACAACTTCCATAATGTGGCCACAGGAATGGAGAAAAAATATTTTATCTGCATCCTTATAAGGTTGCAATATCCTCTTCATTTCAGGTTTAAAGAATTCACGCCACATCTCAGGTTCTATAAGCATTTGTTTCTGTCCGCCCAAATCATCTGAAGTTAAAAAAACAATCTATTCCAAGAGCAAGATAGTGCCTAGCTATTCCTATGTGATAATTGGCAATACCATGGAGCAACTTTTTAACTCTTTTTGGTTCGGTATATAAGGCAAGCAGAAAGTTTTCCATCCCGCAAGAGAATAGTGCTCTTTCCATCAAGCAGTATTCATCACACCCAAACAAAAGAATCTCGTTTCTTTCAACATCCTGCAATAACTGTTTTGATCCTTCTTTAAGCTCAAATTTGTCAGGATCAGGGAATTGGTAGTCATCAATTTTTTTAATTTTGTCCAAGGGGACCTTTACGGGAAAGAGATGCATTATGTTTATTGCCTCACCTTCACTTCCCATAGGAGCCCAATGAACTCCCCACCAGTCCACTCCTTCTTTTTCAGGAGCTATAGAATTTCCCTTATAGTTGACTCTCCTTAAAGGCAAGTCTTTATCAAGCCTATCCCCTGCATAATAAGGAACATACTCGGGTTTTTCTCTTTTTATTACTCTGATAAGATTCTCTTTTGCATCCATGAATTACTTTTCCTCAATCCAGCTTTGTCCCTCCATAAGTCTTGTTACCGTGTTGAGAGAGACAACTCCTTCCATAGCTCCCCGTTTAGTCACGGCCAGCGCTCCCACCGCATTGGCAAATCTAACAGTTTTTTCGAGTGTCCATCCTTGTAAAAGTCCAAACACGAACCCTGCATCATAACAATCACCGGCACCCGTGGGATCAACTTCATCTACTTCAAATGCAGGGACATGAATCTCCTTAGTCCGGGTAAAGACGGTAGAGCCCTCCTTACCTTGTTTCAAGGCAATAATTTCTATTCCCTCCCCCAATACTTTGCGGCAGGCGTCTCTTATTTCTTCCATCCCTGTTAACGTCTGGATTTCTTCCACGGTGGGCAACAGGACACTAGCCATTCCAACAAAAGTCTCGCACAAACTGCAGATTTTGGTGATGCGCATTAGATCAGGCCGCAAATTAGGATCGAAACTGATCTTGCCTCCAGATTCTGTGACAATTCTCACCGCCTTTCGACAAGCATGCCATGCTGACTCACTCATTGCTACAACATTTCCGGTAAGGTGGAGAAATTTAACTTGCGAAAAATATTCACGCTGCACGTGGCCAGGCGAAAATTGACCTGGAGCTGCGTGTCTAAGGTGGTAGAGAAACTTTCTTTTCCCATTACTAGAATAGGTGACGAAGGCGGTACCGGTTGTATAACCTGACAATAGTGCTACCTGACTGGTGTCAACGCCATCTTCGTTCAGTTTACTGAGAACCAATTTACCAAAGTCATCAGCCCCAATAGGTCCGACAAAGCCAGAGGAGCAGCCTAATTTGGCTAGAGTATCCGCGAAAATTGCAGGCGCTCCGCTGGCGAAAGGACCGATGAAATCAGCCGGTTCGTTCAAGGGCTGATCAACATCTTTTCGGAATATCTCTGCTGTTACTTCCCCCACAGAAATTACCTCTATTCTCTCTTCCAATTTCTTTTTAGTCTGCATTTTGTTTAATTTTATGTTAAGGAGTAGTTTCGAAAATTTCTATGCCGGAGGCAACTGAGCAGTTCTTTTTGGGGCCTCGGCCATGCGATTCTCACCCTTGATGATGTAACTCTCTGCTTAGGAGGTAAATTATGTTCGTTCAATGTCTCTGTTTGTTCTTTCTATCTACCTATTTTGAGAATATCCGTGACCTTCTTTACAATTTCTTCCTTGGTCAAGTGATATACTGATAGGAGCTGGGTGTGGCTCAAGCAAGATTGGCCGAAGGAATCGCGAATACCTACACGTTCTACTGGGATACACTCTTTGCTCAATACTTCCATTACAGCACTCCCTAAACCACCGATGATAGTGTGTTCCTCCGCTACTACAACGAATCCCGTACTTTTCGCGCACTCGATCACGTTCACTTCATCGAGTGGCTTAATAGTGCTTACATTGACAACTTTTGCTTCGATTCCCTGTTGCGCAAGCTCAACAGCAGCATCAAGTGCCATTTTGACCATAATTCCACAGGCAAAGATAGTTACGTCTCGACCTTCTCTTAGGCTAACAGCTTCTCCAATTCGGAACTGGTAAGCGGGGCTAAACACTGAAGAAATCTCGGTTCGATACAAACGTAGGTAAACCGGTCCCGTATGTCGCGCTATTTCTCGGGTGGCTTCTCTCGTTTCCACGGCGTCTGCGGGAACAACAATCGTCATATTAGGAAGTGACCTCATAAGAGAAATGTCCTCAATAGACTGGTGTGTGGCTCCGTCCCAGGCATCCGACAAACCTGCGCTTGAGCCACATAGCTTCACATTCAGGTTTTGGTAGGCCACCGCAACACGTATCTGATCATAGGCACGGCCAGTCAGAAAACTTGCAAACGAATTGACAAAAGGTATTAACCCTGTCAAAGCCAGACCAGCGGCGGTTCCGACCATGTTCTGTTCCGCGATTCCTACTTCGAAGAATCTTTCTGGAAAGCGGTTAGCAAAGAAAACGGAGCGTGTTGAATTGTGAAGATCCGCATCCAGAACGACTATTCTCTTGTTTTCCTGCCCTAATTCGACCAGCGTTTTTCCGTAAATATCTCTGGGAGTAACCATACCTTCTTGTACCTCTGCAAGAATCTCAGTCACTCCTATGCTCCTAACTCACTCAGTGCTTTTTCGTACTGCGCTTTAGTGATGGATGAATGGTGGTATTCTACCCTGTTTTCTAAGAATGAAACACCCTTGCCTTTTACTGTTCTACAGACAATGACGGAGGGTTTCCCTGTGATGGAATCCGCGCGATTAAGGGCCGTGATGATTTGTTCTAGATCGTGTCCGTCTATTACCGTTACATCCCAGTTGAAGGCACGCCACTTAGCCTCGACGGAGGCAGTATTCATGATTTCTCGTGTAGGGCCCATTGCCTGCAGACCATTTAAGTCAACAAGGCATACGAGATTGTCGAACTTGTAGTGGGCACTTAACATTGCAGCCTCCCAAACTTCTCCCTCATTTAGTTCCCCATCGCCTAAGAGGGCGTAGACTCTGAAGTCCTTTTTTAGAAGCTTACCACCGAGAGCGATTCCATTAGCGATGGCGAGTCCTTGCCCCAAAGATCCGGTGCTCGCTTCTACCCCCACGGTCCTTTTCATGTTGGGATGCCCTTCCAATAATCCTCCTAGTTCCTTAAACCGGGAGAATTCTTCGCGGGGAAAATATCTAGCTTCAGCAAGAGCTGCATACAGCGCGGGTGCTGCGTGCCCTTTACTAAGGATAAATCGGTCTCTATCCTCCCAATTAGGCCTAGTAGGGTCATGTCGCATTTTATAAAAGTATAGTACGGCCAATATATCAGCAACTGAAAGAGAACCTCCAAAGTGACCTCTTTTCTTGTAGCCAATCATTTCAACAATATCTCGGCGGATGCAGCGAGATATCTCAATAAGTTGCTGTATGTCTGCAGCTTGCGGCAATTAAACTACTCCTTTGTTTGGTCGACAGTAGTCTCTAGGTTTCTGATGAATTCCACATTTTTCTTAGCGATATTCACCGTAATTCCTAAGCTATTCACGACAAAATGCTTCTTGTAAAGGGTATATAAAGGGCATATTGGACAGACTTTTTCAGACATCGTTCATTTTTCCCTGAAAGCTCCTAAAAAGAGAAATTAATCTTTCAACACTTCTCTTTTTAAAGAACCTTCCTTTATTTTCCCAGCTCATGGCCGTATTTGCTCTCTCACCTCCCTCTGGCCTTATTTTTAGCTCTTTTCTCGCCAAAGATCTGACTTCACTACTAATTGTTAACACATTTTTTTTGTCAAGGGGCACCTTCCGAGAAAATTGCCTCTTTTAGCCTTCCAGAGAGGAAAAGAATCTCCTCTGGGGTAGCTTTATCCTCTGAGTAGAGAAGATCAGACCAGTCGTTCAAGGATATATTTAA
>CAYYHL010000016.1:0-14686 GCA_964471775.1 uncultured Clostridia bacterium | reverse complement strand
CAACGTTAACCAGGTTGTTTCCAATAAGAATGGTGATGAGCCAGCGGGCCGGATGTATAAGAAGGTACTCGACGCGCCGTCCTCTTTTTTTGTCCTTTTTGATGAGTCTTTTCAGGGTAAGTTTATCGATAGAAGACAGGGCAATCTCGGATCCCGAGAAGAAAGCCGAGAGGGCCACACAAATGATGAGGAGAGCAGCAGCTACCCAGGTCTCACTCACTTATCCCAGCCTCCCATAGTTTTTCTCTATCCCGCTAATCTTGTCCACCCTTCTTTTGTGCCTTCCTCCTTCAAATTCTGTTCTAAGCCATTCTTCCACGATCCTCTTTGCCAGTCCCCTGTCCGTTATTCTAGCTCCCAGGGTCAGAACATTAGAATCATTGTGCTGACGGGAAAGCCGTGCAGTAGCGGTTTCATAACAGGGAGCCGCTCTTATCCCGGGAACTTTGTTAGCTGTCATTGCCATTCCTACGCCAGCTCCGCAAATGAGAATCCCTCTCTCATACGTACCCTCAGCCACTGCCTCGGCCACTTTTACACCAAAGTCAGGATAATCATCCTCAGGGTCTAAGGGGGGATGAGCCCCAAAGTCATGGAAATCAATCTCTTTTCTCTTCAGGAGCTTCTTTATTTCCTCCTTGAGCTCATACCCCGCGTGATCCGCGCCAATGGCTACCTTCACTCTCTACCTCCTCTCATATTTGGCAAGCCTCCCGGCCAAGGATCTATTTATCTTGGCCCTCAGGACAACTTTATCTTCAAAGTATTCCTCACTGAGAATCTCACCCTGGGAATGAACCAGAGAGACGAGATTAGCCCTCTCATAGGGAAAGACAAATTCAGTGGTGATTCTTTCTTGGTCCAGAGTCTCAACAATTCTCTGGATAAGCTTATCTAGTCCCTTTCCCTTAAGAGCTGAGAGAGTAACGCTCGAGTCCAGGCTTCTCTCGAGGCGCAAGATTTGGTATCCGTTATCTACCAGATCTATTTTATTGAGCACATTAATGATGGGCTTATCAGATACCTTAAGTTCCTTCAAGACAGAATAGGTGGCTTTGTTCACTTCTCCAAGCTTGGGGTGAGAGGCATCTAGAACGTTGATGAGAATATCGGCTTCTTCCACCTCTCTTAGAGTGGCGTAGAAAGAGGCAACCAGGCCATGAGGTAGCTTATGGATGAATCCCACTGTGTCGGTGAGAAGGAGGGTCTCGTGGTTGGGTAGAGTTACTTTCCGGGTGGTCGGGTCCAGGGTGGAGAATAACCTATCATCCACCATCACCCCGGCCTGGGTGAGAATGTTAAGGAGGGTTGACTTACCTGCGTTGGTGTAGCCAACGATGGCACCCACAGTGCAAGATTTCTTCTTTCTTTCCTTGCGCAAAACCTCCCTTTGCTTATCAATCTTTCCTATTTTCCCCCTTAACTTGATAATTCTTTCTTTTATTCTTCGCCGATCAACTTCCAGTTTGGTTTCCCCGGGTCCTCTGGTTCCTATTCCACCTCCCAGACGAGAGAGGATAATTCCTTTCCCTATGAGGCGCGGCAAAAGATAACTTAGCTGGGCCAGCTCCACCTGAATCTTACCCGCTGCCGAGTGGGCTCTCTGGGCAAAGATGTCCAGGATGAGCTGGGTTCTATCAATAATCTTGGTCCCTGTTTTATCTTCCAGATTCCTCTGTTGAGATGGGGTGAGATCATCATCAAATATAACTAGATCTGCCTCAGTCTCCTGGGCTAGATTAGCTAGCTCAACCACCTTCCCTTTTCCCACATAGTAAGTCGAATCCGGGGCTTGGCGTGATTGGATAAGTGAGGTTAAGACCTGGGCGCCGGCAGTCTCTGCCAGGGAGGCAAGCTCTTGGACGGAATCATCGGTTGTCCAGGTCTCGGCAGGTTGAAATTTTGAACTGCGCCCTCTCAGGGCAACCAGAATAGCTTTTTCTTCCTTGAGACCAACTTCTTTTAAGCGATTATCGCTTGGTAAAATCTCTTCCTCTCTCGTCTTCCAAGGATTCATAAGATCCAGGAATACTGGGTCAGGTGAATTATAATCTCTTCAATTGGTTTGTCAAGCGAATAACTTGACTTTTATCTGGGACGCACTAGTATCAAGTCGCCATTGAAATGAGAAAAAGGGGCGAAAGGGCAAACCATCCGAAAGGGTGGGGCACAAAGGTTGTGAGCCCCAAGAAAAAGCGGTGGCCAGCTGATGTCTTTCAGGTGAGTTTACAGGGAACCCCCCATCCATTTCGAGGATGGGGGGTTTTCAATACGAACATCCACTGGACCAGCTACTCTTCGCGACTTCCTGGAGTCAGGTAGCTCTAGGGATTTGAAGCTCCTCACTCAGGCATTCTTGAGTGAGAGAATAGGATCACATCCGAGTCTGGTCAGTAGAGTGATCAGCAGGAAAGCCATTCGCACCCCTCAGGGAAGGGAAATATCCCTCAAGACTTTCTTTCCCACCGAAGAAGAGTTAAGAAAACAGCTTATGAGACAGATCGTTGAGCAAGAGGGGACTGAGATTAGGAAAGCTGCCTTAGCCAGTGGGATGGTTGGTTTAAGAAAAGATGCTCTGGCTAAAATAATCACAGGAAACTTTCGCACTATTCTTGGGGGAAACTCCTGTTGTGTCTGCGGTTGACGGATTAGTTTGCTATGCTAGGCTATGTGTATACTAAGAAGGAGAGGATATGTATTCAAAAGGAGAGAAAAGAAAGACACTTATGCAGGGGAAGGAATGGTCAAGATAGAGCAAGAAATACTAGTCAGTATTTGTGAAGAGTTCGGCCTTTCTTTTGTTGTGCTATTTGGATCACAATTGCTGGCAAAAGAGAGTTTCAAGACTGATTATGATATTGCAGTTTTCTTTCAAGATGAGGTGAATAGCGATAGAGAGCTAGAATTAACATCTCGATTCTCTCAGGTTTTGTTGACTGATGCAGTTGACATAGTGACTCTAAATTTTGCTCATCCTCTTATTCAATATGAAGTTGCGAGTTGTGGGCGACTTCTATACGAGAGAGAAGTGGGTTTGTTTGACAGGTTTAGATGGCGGGCTGTTCAAAGATGGAACGATAATAAGAAATTCAGCGATTTGAAATTAGATTATATTAAAGATTATCTAGCGGAGACAGAAACTGGCGCTTAAGCTTAATATCATTAGGGAAAAACTGGCGAAATTGGTTGAGTTCTTGAGGGAGTTGACAAGAGTGAAAACGACATCTTTTGAAGAATATAAGTCAAATCCGGCCGTAAAACGGTCTTGCGAAAGGTTAATTCAGTTGATCGTCGAGAGTGCTGCTGATATTAACAGTAATGTCATAATTGGCCTTAAGGATTTTCCTCCTCAAGACTACTATGATACATTTATCAGGGCCGGCGAGCTCGGACTTATTTCTCCCGTATTATCTAAAGAATTGGCTCCTTGGGCAGGCTTGAGAAATAGAATAGTCCATGAATATGCGCAGATAAACGATAGACTCGTTTTTGAGAAGGTAGAGCCTACCATTCAGAATTTTCGTGAATATGTACAGCAGGTTAGAGAGTTTGTTGAGTCAAGGACTTCAGATAGGGCACCATGAGATTTGCCGTTACTGATTATGGCGAACTCAAAGTTAGGTTAGTACCAGGAGTTCTCCAAATTCTGAAGAGGGGGAAATCTTGAGAGGTAGAGTCCGTTTGGACACTTCCGTCAACGAAAAGTAAATTACCATCTTTCCTGGTCTTGTCATCTAGGAGTTCCCAGGGCTGTAGCTATGGTTTTGCCAAACTCCTCGGCCGCCTGGGGGCCGCTTCCGGTAATGATCTTGCCGGCGGTCTCCACAGAATTTCCCGTATAGGAGGCTCCTTTAGCTTCCAGCTTTCCCCCCTCTGATGCCCATACGGTGGCCTTCTTTCCCGAGAGAACCCCGGCATTGGCCAAGGTCACCGGCGCAATGCAGATGGCACAGAGGATTTTATCTTTCTGGACAGCCTCCCGGGCAATGCTGTGGGCTGTCGAATCATTCCAATACTGACTGGCTCCCATACCCCCCACGAAGATGATGGCATCGTAATTATCCACCTTCACCTCACTTACCAGTATGTTGGGCTTGGCTTTTGCTCCGAACATCCCAGTAGCCGTGTTCAAGGTGGTGGAGGCCAGGGTGACACTGGCTCCCTCCTCCCCAAGGATCTTCTTGGGTTCCAGGAGTTCCTCGTCACGAAAATCCTTCTCGGCAATGATCATTACCACTTTCTTTCCTGTAAGCTTTTCCATGGTTTTACCTCCACAACTTAGATTAATACAAATAACAACGAGACTCCTCCCAGTGCCCAACAGTAATAGGAAAACCAGGAGAGTCTTCTTTCCAGAAGGGCCTTCTTGAGGACGACAAGAGAAAACAATCCCACCAGAAAAGCTGCTATAGCTCCTGTCAGCCAGGGAAGAGGCTCACCGGGAAGACTCCTCTCCGGAGCCACACGTTTTGCCTCTATGAAGAGAGCTCCCAGAATGGCAGGAACAGAGAGGAGGAAAGAGTAGCGAAAGGCGAATTCCTTGCCAATTCCTCGAAAAATCCCTGCTGAGATGGTAGCTCCAGAGCGGGAGATCCCCGGTAAGATGGATACTGCTTGCATTACTCCTATGAGGAGAGTATCCACAATTCCTACTTTCTCTATTCCCTTGTTGGAGTGGGCGACTCTCTCGCTAGCCCAGAGAAGAGTCCCGGTGACCAGGAGAAGAAAAGAGGCCAGGGGAACGTTGGCAAACAAGTTCTCTACTATCCCCCTGAACAGGCCCCCTACCAGAGCAATAGGTACGCTTCCGAGGAGGATAAGATAGAAGAGTCTACGCTGCAGTACCTGCTCAGGTCCTTTTTGAGTGAACCTCACAAGAGACATCACTATGCCAATAATATCTCGCCGGAAATAGAAGAAGACAGCAGCCAGTGTGGCGGTGTGCAGGACAATGTTAAAGAGAAGCAGGGGCTGTCTGAGTCCCAGATAGTGTTGCACAATAACCAGATGGCCGGAGCTGCTGACCGGAAGAAATTCAGTCAGTCCCTGCAGGACACCCAGGATCGTACCTTGAGCTAACGTCATTATGCTGCATTCCTCTTTTCCTTACAGATGCCTCTCTCTGAATTCTTGACAAATTCGCATAAATGGCGGATCTCAGGGATTGGTTCGAGCTCGTTTTCTATCTGTTTTATGGCCTGGGAGGTGTTGAGGCCCGATCGAAAAAGAGTCTTATAGGCTCTTCTTAGAAGTTCCCTTTTCCTGGGAGAGAAATTAGCTCGGCGCAGCCCCACAGTGTTAAGTCCCCAAAGAGTGGCCGGATGACCATCCGCTCTCGTATACGGAGGAATATCCTTGATGACTTTAGAGCAGCCTCCAATGATAGAGTAAGCACCCACCTTGACGTATTGGTGTATAGCTGAAAGCCCACCAACCATAACCTTTTTCTCTAAAGTGACGTGCCCGGCCAGGGTACCCATATTGGCAACTACCACTCCGTCTTCCACCGTGCAGTTGTGGGCAATGTGGGAGTAGGCCATCAAGAAAGTTTCGTTGCCTATTCTGGTTGTGCTCTCAGCCTTGCTACCCCGGTGAATAGTGGTGTATTCTCGAATCAGATTTCCATCCCCAATCTCCACAAAGCTCCTTTTCCCTTCAAAGTTGGTATCTTGGGGCAGAGTCCCTACAACCACACCCTTACCAATGGTACATCTTTTGCCGATCCTGACCCAGCCCTCTATCAGCACCTGGGGACCGATGATGGTTCCTTTTCCTATTCGTGCCTCGCCACCGATTATGGAATAGGGACCCACTTCAACTTGATCGTCCAACTCGCACTTTGGATCAACCAGAGCTGTAGGATGAACAGAAGTACTCATTCTCCACTCCCACCGGGTAGAATCTTTAGCCGTTCCAGGATTCTATTCCCCCACCTGAGATGATGCGCCAGATTAAATATGGATTTGATTTCCTCCTCATCCAGGTACTTAGCTATTTCAGAGTCTTTTCTCACCAGCTCCTCAAAACCTCTATTCTCCTCCCAGGACCTCATAGCACATCGCTGCACAATTTGGTAAGCCTTCTCACGGGAGACCCCCTTTTTTGCAAGCTTGAGGAGTACGCCTTCGGAGAATATGAGACCTCTGGACCTTTGTAAATTTGCTTTCATATTCTCCTCATAAACGGAAAGGCCACCCAGGATCTGGATGAACTTTTCTAGCATGTAGTCAACCAGAATAGTGGTGTCAGGGATAATTACTCTTTCCACGGAGGAGTGAGAAATATCTCTTTCTCCCCAGAGGGAAACATTCTCCAGAGCTGCCTGGGCGTTACTTCTTACCAGACGCGCTAGCCCACAAATTCGCTCGCAGAGTATAGGATTGCGCTTATGGGGCATGGCTGATGAGCCTTTCTGACCCCTGGCAAATGGCTCTTCCAGTTCCTTGGTCTCGGTTCGCTGCAGGAGTCGAATCTCCAGGGCAAATCTATCCAAAGAAGAAGCAATCAGGGCCAAGGTAGAAAGGTAGTAGGCATGGCGATCTCGCGAGATGATTTGAGTGGATACCGGAGCAGGAATAAGATCCAGTTTCTCGCACACATACTCCTCCACCCAGGGATTAAGATGAGCATAAGTTCCTACTGCTCCCGAGATTTTACCGCAGGCAATCTCTTTGGTAGCCTGTCTCATTCGCTCAAGATTGCGGGTGGTTTCCTCAAACCACAGGGCAAATTTCAGGCCCAATGTCGTGGGTTCTGCGTGGATTCCGTGGGTTCTCCCCACCATGGGGATATCTTTGTATTGGCGCGCCTTTTTCTTCAGGAGGCCAGCTAACTTTGCCAGATCCTCGATAATGATTTCTCCCGCCCTTTTCATCTGCAACGCCAGGGTTGTGTCCAGGATATCGGAAGAGGTCAGTCCCAGATGGACATAGCGAGCCTCGGGGCCGATGGATTCAGCTAGATTGGTAAGGAAGGCGACCACATCATGCTTTACTTCCTTCTCGATTTCTTTTATTCTGTCAATGTCAAATTTGGCCCTTTCCTTTATCCTGGCCACAGCATCCTTGGGAATCTCTCCGAGCTCCGCCCAAGCTTCGCAGGCAAGAATCTCAATTTTGAGCCATAAGGCAAACTTTTCCTCTTCTTTCCATATTTTCCCCATACGGGGAAGCGTGTAGCGTGAAATCATGATCTGGCCCCCTTGCCTCTCGAATTTACCCTGAGAATGCTTATCGTCCTAACAGGTTTTACCTTTCTTCTTTCTGGCTCTTTCTTAATCGGGCCAATGTCTTCAAGGGAAGGCCCCATATTTCTATGAATCCCTTGGAGGCCTTCTGATCGAAGATATCTTCCTCGGTATAGGTAGCCAGTCTTTTCTCATACAGCGAATAGGGAGACTCTCTTCCCACTACCTGGCAGGTGCCTTTGTAAAGTCTTACCCTGATCTTTCCGCTGATGAATTTTTGAGTCTCATTTACGAAGCTGTCCAGAGCCTGACGGAGAGGAGAAAGCCACAGGCCATTGTAGACGAGTTCCGCGTACCTGGAAGAGACCACTGTCTTGAAATGAAGAGTGTCCTTATCCAGGTTGAGTTTCTCCAGTTCGTGGTGAGCCGCATGGAGGACAGTTGCAGCGGGAGCCTCATAGATTTCCCGAGACTTTATGCCCACTAATCTGTTTTCTACCATGTCTATTCTTCCCACCCCATTCTCTCCTCCTCTCTTATTCAGCTCTTCGATGAGGAGGTGAGCGGGCACGGCCCTACCATTTAGTTTGATAGGGACTCCCTCCCGGAATTCAATCTCCATATATGTTGCTCTCTGGGGAGCGTCCTCAGGAGAACAGGTTATCTGGTAGGCATCAGGAGGAGGTTCTCTCCAGGGATCTTCCAGAGTGCCGCATTCGATACTCACCCCCCAGAGGTTTCTATCTATAGAGTAGGGCTTCTCCTCCGTGATCTCAACCGGGATGTTGTTCTTTTGGGCGTACCTTACCTCTTCCTCTCGGGATCGAAGTTCCCATTCCCTCATCGGAGCCAGAATGATGAGCTCTGGACTTAAAGCCTTGGCGGTCAGCTCAAACCTCACCTGGTCATTCCCCTTACCGGTGCACCCGTGAGCAATAGCGTCTGCTCCTTCCTCACTCGCTATTCTTACCAGTCCTTTCGTGATGAGGGGTCTGGCCAGGGCGGTAGCCAGAGGGTATCTCTCCTCATACAGGGCCCCCGCCTTAAGGGCCGGAAAAACGTAATCGTTGCAGAATTCCTCCCTGATATCTTCCACATAAGCCCTGGATGCTCCTGTTCTTTTGGCCTTCTCCTTGATGGAATCTAGCCGCTCCCCCTGTCCTAAGTTGGCGGTATAGGTAATTACCTCAGCCTTATATTTCTCTTTAAGGTAGAAGAGAATTACTGAGGTATCCAATCCTCCCGAATACGCCACAACTATTTTCTTTATCTTTCCCATGGACATCTCCTCTTAGAAGTCTACGTCTTTCGCATCTTTAAAGCCTGCGCCTGTCTCAAAGGTGCCTCTTGATCGCCCCCCTCAAACCCTCCTTTATCTCATTAGCCAAAAGATGAGCTTGCCGAAGAGGCTCGGGCAGCCGATGTTGTTCTGTGCACTGAAGGACAATCTGAATAGAGGCCCTAAGGTCAATTCCGTCTCCAGGCGAGACAAACACCGGTTTTCTTTCTCTTCCTGTCCTTACCGCGGCTCCTATCACTTCACCCTTATCCTTGAGGAGGCTGTGGCTTCCCTTCTCCTCTCGGGGAGGTAGATATTCCCCAATAAGGAGTGACTTGGCACAGCCGATAGTTGGTTTCTCAAGGAGCAGCCCCAGATGGGTGGCTATCCCCATTCTTCGGGGATGAGCTATTCCCTGTCCATCAAACAGAATGACGTCTGGCTCGCATTCTACAAGAGCAAGGGCTCCGAGAAGTGCGGGCCCTTCACGGAAGCTAAGGAGCCCCGGGATATAGGGGAAAGCGACCTCAGAGACAAAGAATTTCTTTTCCAGAGTTTCAAGGCCGGGAAACTCCATCACCACCACCGCACTTACGGCCTTTCCCCCAAGGTAACCTACATCACCTCCCGCTACCTTTCTTATGGCTGGAAGCCTCTTTCTCAGACGGATTCTCTTTCTTAGCTCGCACTGTATCTGGGAGGCCTCTTTCCTACTCACCTTCCAGGAATGGAGCTTATGGTACCTAATCTTATTCTCTCTTTAGCTCAAAAGCTCTGTCAAAAGGGCTTTCTGAAAATGAAGGCGCATCTCAGCTTGCTCGAAAACGATGCTGTGCTTGCTGCCCATAACCTCTGAGGTAATTTCTTCTCCCCGATGGGCAGGAAGACAATGCATGACCAAAACATCCTTTCTGGCTTGCCTGAGCATGGCAGCGTTAAGCTGATAAGGCTTAAATATCCTCCCCCGAGACTCCCTCTCTTCTTCTTTTCCCATGCTTGTCCAGACATCGGTGTAAAGAACGCTCGCATCCTTCGCCGCCTCAAGAGGGTCCTTGAGGAGCGTAATCTTGCCGGACACTGCGGCTCTCTCGACTATTTCCTTGTCAGGTTCATGCCCTGGAGGGTTAGCTACAGCTATCTGAACTCCCAGTTTGGCCGCCCCCAAGACTAATGAGTTACAAACATTATTACCATCTCCCAAATAGGCTAGCCTGAGCCCCTCCAAATTTTTCCCTCTTTCCCAGAGAGTATAATAATCCGATAAGGCCTGACAGGGATGGAGAAGATCTGTTAGGCCATTGATGACAGGAACAGTAGTTGCCTCCGCGAGCCTCGCTACCTCGTTTTGATCAAAAGTTCTGATTACGATGCCGGCAACATATCTGGACAGCACTTTTCCCGTGTCTTCAATACTTTCCCCTCTTTGAAGCTGCATCTCAGAAGAGGGAAGGAAAATTGCGTGTCCCCCTAGTTGATGCATGGCCACTTCGAAAGAGACGCGAGTACGAGTGGATGGTTTTCGAAAAATCATGGCCAGAGTTTTTTGCTGGAGGGGATGATAAATTTTCCCCTTCTCCAGCAGGCTCTTGAGGTGGTCTGACTTCTTAAAAAGCTGTAGAATCTCCTCCTGGGTGAGGTCAGAAATGGAAAGAAAGTCTTTTTTCATCACATGCCTCGCATTTTGTCTCTCAAGATTCTGTTGACCAGTTCAGGATTCGCTCGTCCCCTCGTTTCTCGCATAACTTGTCCCACCAGAAAAACCATCACTTTGTCCTTTCCCTTCCTAAAGTCAGTGACCGCTTTTGAGTTTCGCGCGATGACCCCTTGAACTATTTCCGCAAGCTCATCTGTATCGCTAATCTGGCCCAGTTTTTCCTCCCGGATTATCTCTTCGCCGGATTTGCCGGTTTCAAACATCTTTTGAAAAACTTCCTTAGCTAACTTTCCACTAACTGTACCTTTGCTCACCTCCCCAAGTAGTTTAGCCAGCATGAGAGGTTTCGCCTTTACCTCCTCAAGGGAGGTCTTCTCTTTCTTGACCAATCGGAGAAACTCCCCCATAATCCAATTGCTCACCATTTTAGGCTGGGGGAAGTTTCTCACGCATTCTTCAAAATAGTCAGCCAACTGTCTCGAGTCGGTGAGAACACCCGCATCGTAGCCAGGAAGATGATACTGGGAGATGAATCTTCGGTAGCGATCAAAAGGAAGCTCAACAAGGCTATCCTTAAGATGCCTTAGCTGTTCGTTGGAAATCTTGACAGGCAAAAGATCCGGCTCGGCAAAATAGCGATAGTCGTGGGCTTCTTCCTTACCCCTCATGGGGACCGTAGTTTGTTCCTGGCAGTCCCAGAGCCTGGTTTCTTGAGTGATCTTCTCCCCCTTATTCAAGGCAGCAGCCTGTCTTTCTATCTCGAAGCTCAGCCCCTCTCTTATTTCCTTGAATGAATTCATATTCTTAAGTTCTGTCTTAACTCCTAACCTGGTTCCTTCAGGAGCCAGGGACACATTGGCATCACAGCGAAGAGATCCCTCCTCCATATTGCAGTCACTCACCCCAAGATACTCCAGGACCCTTTTGAGATTCACAAGATACTGGTAGGCTTCCTCGGGAGAATGAATCTCAGGGAAGCTCACAATCTCCATTAAAGGGATTCCGGTGCGGTTATAGTCGATGAAGCTGGAGTCTCTGTCTTCAGGGCTCTCAATATCTTCTCCGTGGATGATTTTTCCAGCGTCTTCCTCCAAATGCACCCTCTGAATTGCTACCCGCCGCAGCCTCCCATCGAGCTCAAATTCAAGATACCCGTCCCTAGCCAGAGGCTCGTCGTATTGGGAGATTTGGAAGTTCTTGGGAAGGTCTGGATAGTAGTAGTTCTTCCTGGAAAATCTTGAGAAGGGACTCACCTTACAATTGAGAGCCAGAGCTGTCAAGATCACATGCTCCACAGCTTTTTTGTTGATACTGGGAAGCACTCCCGGTAGGCCCAGACATATGGGGCAGGTTTGAGAATTAGGAGATTTGCCAAACTCAGTGCTGCAGCCACAGAAGAGTTTACTTCCTGTCAAAAGCTGCACATGAACCTCTAGTCCAATGCTGCTCTGATAGTCCATTTGTATTGTCCTACAGTCCTACTCCGTCTATCTTGGCCTTACAGTGCTCACACTCACCACTCCGGATATGATTGGCCTTGATATGATAACCATAGCGCTCAACTATGGGTCGGCCACACCGATAGCAGTAGGTACTCTCTCCTTCATCACCGGGGACATTGCCGGTGTAGACATACCTCAGTCCCGCATCCAGCCCTATCTGCCGAGCTCGATGAAGGGTCTCCAGCCGAGTCGGAGGAAGATCCCTCATCCGGTAAGATGGATAAAAGCGGCTAATGTGCCAGGGAGTATCCTTACCCAGCTGAAGTATAAACTCAGCTATTTTCCTCAGCTCACCCTCAGAGTCATTGAGGGTAGGGATAACTAAAGTGGTTACCTCCAGCCAGATTCCGAGCTGTTTCATAAGCTCAAGAGTATGAAGTACGAACTTGAGCCTTCCTCCACATATCTTTCTATAGTGGTCTTCCCTGAAAGATTTCAAATCACAATTAGCGGCATCAAGAAAGGGACTCACTTCCTTTAGACTCTCCTCGCTCATATAGCCATTGCTGACAAAGACATTGTTGAGATTATTCTGCTTGGCTAATCTTGAGGTATCATAAGCGTATTCAAAGAAAACAGTAGGCTCTGTGTAGGTGTAAGCAATACTGAGGCACCCCGTCGTTTTGGCTTGCGAAACAATCCTCTCGGGGGAAAGATCCCGCCCCTCGATCTTCTCTTCTTCTTTCGATAGCTGAGAAATACTATAGTTTTGACAGTGCCCGCATCTGAGATTACACCCCACCGTGGCTATAGAGAAGATATCCGAGCCTGGATGAAAATGGTAGAGAGGCTTTTTCTCAATGGGGTCAACAGCCCAGGAAATTGCTCTTCCATAGACCAGGCTGTAAAGCACGCCTTCCCTGTTTTCCCTTACTCCACATGTACCCCTCCTCTGGTTGGCGATCTTACATCTATGAGGACACAGTCCGCATTCTACTTCTTTGTCTTCTGTTCTCTCATAGAACATCGCCTCATGCATGGAAAGGGGGCCTCTTAGGGGAGTGATTTCTGTTTCAAGGTATATTAAAGATATTCCTTTGTCAAGCCTACTGCCGATTTTACCTTACTTTTCGAGTGGCTCAGCCGCAGCATCCTTGATCTTCTTGACGGGGGGTGCGAAAACAGAGTTCTCGCTTTGACCCTGTCTCGCCAGGAAAGAGGTAGGAGGTCCCAAGCCTATCATGGGGAAACTCAAGTGCATCATGACCCTTGCTGTTTCAATAGGTCTTGTTGCCATCCTTGCTACATCGTCATCTGCCTATGATTACGGTGGAATCCATTGGTATGATAGCGACCTGCCAGTCACCTGGGAGATAAATGAAAACGGGACAGCCGACTGCACCGGAAAGTTTGACGCCGTCCGAGCAGGTTATCAAACGTAGGAAAATGTCAGCGGTAGTTACTTTACCGAGACATACGTGGGAACGACTTCCATTACCGGCTGGGCTCTTGATGGCCACAATGTAGTCTCGTGGGGCAGCACCGATGATTCCATAGCGACATGCTATTACTGGTACTACACGTCTACAGGGAAAATGGCCGAATTTGATATTGTGTTTGAAGATGGCTACGAGAGGTCCTCAATAGGAGAAGGGGGAAAGATGGACGTTCAGAACATAGCCGCCCACGAATTCGGGCACACTTTGAGTCTGGGGGATTTGTATGGAGGTGGTGATACGGAAAAGACGATGTACGGCATTGGTGTTGCGGGCGAAACCAAGAAAAGAAGTCTTCACCAGGATGATATAGATGGTATCCGCTACATCTATCCAGAGGGAGAACCCGAGCCAGAAAATTATCCACCTGCAACTCCCTCAGCCCCCACTGGACCCGATGAAGGCACTCCTGGTGCCTCCTACAGCTTTAGCGCTACCGCCACTGATCCTGACGGAGATGACGTGTCCCTTAACTTCGACTGGGGAGACGGAACCGAATCCAATTGGATAACTTATGTTCCTAGTGGAGGCTCAGCCACTGCGTCCCATTCCTGGTCTAATTAGGGGACCTATTATGTCAAGGTGAAAGCAAAGGATACCTACGAGGCAGAGTCCGGATGGTCTCAAGGGCACGAGATAGTGATAAGAGCGATTCTTCTCGAGGTTGACCCTTCTTCTTTGGATTTTGGCGAGTTGGGGAAAGGATCCTCCGGAACAATGACTTTTCGAGCCTATAATGTGGGTGCAGGCACACTAAGTGGGAATGTCAGCGCAAGCCGGGATTGGATAGCTGTAAGTCCAACCAGCCTCGAAGGAAATGACAACACGATTTCTGTAACCGTCGAAACCGAAGGATTGGCGGAAAGCCTTACTCCCCATACCGGAACGATAACTGCTACTTCCAACGGGGGAACCAAAACCGTCCAGGTGCTGGTTACGGTTATCCCGAGTGGGGTAGTAGTCCATCCCAATCCGTTCTCTCTCGCCAGCCACACCAGCTTAACTTTCTGGGGAACCTCTGTTCCGTATGCGAGAATCCAAATTTTCACCACCGCGGGAGACCTGGTAAGGACTCTGGTTGAGACAGCAGGAGTCAGCAAACTTTCGTGGGATGGCAGAAATGAGGAAGGTGATAGAGTGGCAAAAGGCATCTATATTTATGTAGCTAGGGACTCCAGGGGGAAAATAGCTGTTCTCAGATAACGGAACTATCCCCGTCAGGTTCTTAATAAGGTTTCTTTGAGAAGAGTATATGTAGTACCGATGACGAATAACTAGCTTAAACTTCTTTCCCACCCAAAGACGCACCAAGTCTTTTGCTTGCCTCGCTCCCTCAAAACTCTCTAATAATCTTGACAGGAGGGCGATTTTGTATAGAATTAGTCTGGACAAGTTCATACTGAATACTCCCTCCCGGAGGGGGTTTTTCTCTATTCGTCGGACAGCCAGAGGCTGTCCCATTAATTTTTGCCGATATGAAGAGACAAAGAATGGGAAAAACTAAGGGAAAGAGGGTTGGTTGCAAGGCTAAGTATCTCGAAGCCGAAGCTGAACTTACCGAGGCCCGGAGGGAGGTCTCTGTCCTCAAGCAGAGACTAAAGGATCTGGAAAAGGAACTGGAGCTAACGG
>CAYYHL010000015.1:0-15010 GCA_964471775.1 uncultured Clostridia bacterium | reverse complement strand
TGGCAGAGTTTCTCTTTGGCGACGAAGACGCCATGATAGGGTTGGATATGTCTGAATATATGGAGAAATTTACCGTATCTCGCCTTACGGGAGCTCCTCCAGGATATGTGGGATATGAAGAAGGTGGAGAGTTGACGGAGAAGGTAAGAAGGCGGCCGTACTGCGTCATTCTTTTGGATGAGATTGAAAAGGCTCATCCTGATGTTTTCAACATTCTTCTGCAGATTATGGAAGATGGAAGACTAGCCGATAACCTTGGCCATACGGTTGATTTTAGAAATACAGTCTTGATTATGACTTCTAACTTGGGGGCTGAGCAGATTGCCAGCGGAGCCAGCGTGGGATTTCAAAGTGGAGAAGGAGGAGCCCTATCTTATGAAGAGATGAAGAATCGTGTCCTCTCAGAGCTCAAACACCAATTTCGCCCTGAATTCTTGAACAGGCTCGATGAAGTGATAGTTTTTCATGCTTTGAGTAAGGAGAACTTGAAAAACATCGTAGCGCTTATGTTAGATGAAGTGAAAAAGCTCATAGAGGAGAAGGAAATAGAGCTTGAGGCAACTGAAGAGGTGAAGGATTTGATTGCCCAGGAGGGATATGATCCGGACTTCGGCGCCAGGCCGCTAAGACGTGCCATTCAGAGATTAATCGAGAATGCTCTTTCCGAGGAGATCCTGCAGGGTAAGTTTAAAGCAGGGGATAGGGTAGTAGCATCTATAAAGGATGGGAAGATAGTCTTTTCCCAGAAAAAGAGAAGCCGGAATAGGAGCTCCTGATCTATCTTGGGATGTGAATGAATAGATGAAATCCAGCAGAAAAAAAGATCCCCTCCTCCCAAAAAAGGAGGGGATTTTCATTAGGGCAGCGACAAGGTCAAGTTTAGCTTTGTTGTTTCTTTTTCTTCTGCTTGCAGAAGCAGCTCTTCCTTCCCCCCTTATTAGCCAAATTCAAATTCAGGGAAATAAGCACATTAAGAGTGGTGAAATCGAGAACGCCATCCATAGTAAGGTAGGAGAGCCTCTCTCGGAGAAGATGATCAGGGAGGACATGCAGGCTATCTATGATATGGGTTATTTCTACTCGGTCCAGGTACTAAAAGAGGAAGGGGAGGGAGGACTCACGCTTATCTTTCGTATTGGAGAAAATCCCCGCATTACGCAAATTGAACTCGAGGGGCCTGAAAAAGAAGAGGAAGACGAAGTGAGAAAACTACTCACTCTTAGAAAAGGACAGGTCCTTAATTCGAAGAGGGTTAAGAAAACGCGAAACAAGATCCTGCATTATTATCAGAGAAGAGGCTTCTTCTCCAGCAAAGTTCAGATCTCTCAAACGAGTTCAAAGGAAGGTGAATGCAGGATTCTCATAGCCATCGAGAAGGGAGAAAGGGTGAAGATAGCTGAGGTGATGATCAGCGGTAATTCTTACCTTTCTACCGAAAAAATCTTTCCCATCTTGAAGGTAAAGCGCGGGCAGTATTTTGATGAAAAGAAGCTGAACGAAGGTACTAAGAGAGTTATTGATAGGTATCAAAGGCGTGGATATTATTTTGCAGCCTTTAAAGAACCGCGATTTGAGTTCTTTGAAAGAAGAGGAAAGCGGGTTAAGATCATCCTGGAAGTACAAGAGGGAAAGAGAATCTTTGTTTCCGAGGTGAATGTTAGAGGGAGTGAATATCTCAGCTCATCCGAGGTTCTCGCCACACTAAGACCACGAAAAGGAGAAATTTTCATTCCGGAGTTTCTTGAGGAAGGTATTAAGCGAGTTGAGGCCAAATATGGGAAGGCGGGGTACCTTTACCTTCGCATAGACCGAGACCTAGAGTTCTATAAGGAAGAAGGCCAGGTGGCTATCTCTCTTATCATTCAGGAGGGACCTCAGGTAAGAGTAGGAAAGGTGAGTATTGAGGGAAACGAAAGGTCTAAAGAACGAGTGTTCACGCACAGCCTCCTTGTCAAAGAGGGAGAAGTTTTTGACGTCGAAAAAGTGAGGGAAAGCTGGCGCAGAATTTACAATCTGGGCTTCTTTGAGAAAGTAAGCATTCATCCTGTTTCTACCTCCTCGAGGAAGATCGTGGATCTTCTGGTGGAGGTGGAGGAGGGTGAGCGAACAGGTAGCTTTCTTATCGGCGCCGGATATAGCCAGAATTCCGGATGGGAAGGTAAGGTCCAAATTCACAAGGATAATCTCTGGGGTGAGGGCAAAAAGATATCTCTGGAGTGGGAATTCGCCAAGAATAGAAATGATTACGACATGAGTTTCCTGGATAGGTGGTGGAAAGATAAGGATCTCAGTCTGCGTCTCTCTGTTTACGATAAGGAACTTAAATATTCTGGCACCCAGAATTACAAAAAAGGAAGAACCGGAGGGAAAGTAGAGTGGGGCTGGCCTTTTCAGAAGTACTCTCGATGTTTCATTGGTTTGCGCAGCGAGGAAATTGAGATAAGCCAGGTAGATGAGGAACCTCTGCCAGAGGACCTTGAAGAGGGGAAGAAGATGCGACGCAGCCTGGAGTTAACTTTTGATCGAGACACCAGGGTGAGGGACGAAGCTTTCAGTGCCTATGAAGGGTCTTACTCGTATCTTTACACGGAGATAGACGGAGGTCCCGTACTCGAAGGGGATCTTAGTTTCATCAAGTACAAGGCCGAGGTAAGAGGGTATTTGCGGAGGGGTGATTTCTGGATGTCCCCCATTCTTGCCCTGCGCTTGAGGGGGCAACAGGGATACAGACTTCCCTCCGATGAGAAATTCCAGGTGGGAGGCCAACAGACCCTTCGGGGATATGATCTATACGAGTTTAGCGGAGATAAGGTGCTTCTTGGAACGGTGGAACTCAGGTTTCCTTTCGGCAAAAGTATGAGCGGGGTTATCTTTGTAGATGGTGCCGAAATTTGGGATGAAGACCCCGAGAGCCCGGAGGCTAGGACAGGTTGGGGATTTGGAGCGAGAATCATGACGCCCATTGGTCCCCTGCAGCTCGACTGGGGCACAAGGGAAACGGGAGAGGGAAAATTTTACTTTGGAATAGGCGAGGCATTTTAGATGTGAGGAAGCTTACCCTTCTTGACCTGGGGCAAAGGGATTACAGCGAGGTCTGGGACATTCAAAAAGACCTTGTCAAGGAAGTAATATCTGGGGCTTCGCAGGATACCTTGATTTTGGTAGAACATACTCCGGTTGTTACCCTGGGAAGACGGGGGAGCGAGAAAGATGTCCTGGTTTCATTTGAGGATCTTTCACGGAGAGGTATTCAATTCTTCAAGGTAGATAGAGGAGGAAGAGCAACTTTCCATGGTCCTGGGCAACTCGTCGCCTATCCCATACTTAGTTTGCTAGGTCAAGATCGGGATATCCACACCTATCTGAGAAACCTGGAGGCAGTGATTATTGGACTTCTGGCGGATTTAGATCTCAGGGGTGAGGGAAAAGAAGGCCAGGCTGGAGTGTGGATAAATGAGCAGAAAGTTGCCAGTATCGGGATAGGGGTGAAAAAGTGGGTCACCTACCACGGATTAGCTTTGAATGTAGATATTGACCTCGATTATTTTTCTCTTATTGATCCCTGCGGAGTTGGCCAGGCAAAGGTTACCTCCCTGGCCAAGGTTCTTTCATCTCAGGTAGAAATGGACCAGATCAAGAAATCCTTTGTTAGCTCTTTCTCGAAAGTGTTCAAAAGGATGCCTATCCCGGAATCTTATTCTGACTTTCCTTCAGAACCATCTCAGGAAATGGCGAGCTTTCGGTGAGGTTCTTACGAACATGTTAATGAGAATTACAGGAGGTGAGCTCAAAGGACGGAAGATAAAAACTCCTCCGGCCAGCTCCAGTCGTCCTCTTCTTTCTCGGGTGAGAAAATCTCTCTTTGACGTCGTAGGAAAGAGGGTAGAAGGAAGCTCTTTTCTCGATCTCTACGCCGGATCAGGAGCGGTAGGGATTGAAGCTCTTAGCCGGGGCGCCAGGGAAGCTGTCTTGGTCGAAAAGGATCCCCGTTGTGTTTCGGTGATAAAGGAGAATCTCACGAGTGTTGGTCTTTTTTCTCAGTACAGAGTCTACCCAAAGAACGTGTTGATATTTCTTGGAAAGCTCCTGAAGAAGGAGGCTTTTGACATTATCTTTATAGCTCCTCCCTACTACAAGGGAATGCAAAATCGAACTTTGGACATAATTGAAAAAAAGGAAATTCATGGGTGTACGGTCATTGTTCAGCACTCTCCCAGGGAGAAGGTCAACTTCACCCGCAAAAACCTGAACCTGAGGAAGCAGAGAGAATATGGAGACACCATCCTAACCTTTCTTGAAGCATAGGAAGTTATGTGTATGCCCAAGGACATCCCCCGAAGGATTCTACTTTCCTTCTCTCGCACTGTCTTCTCAACCAGAAGGTGAGAGCTGAGAGAACCTATACTTCCGGGGTTACCCAAAGATTGCTAGGGATCCTTTCGCATTATCCGGTTTGGCTGGAGCAACTTCCCTGTCCGGAATTTTCCTTCGTAGGGGAGAGGGGAAGAAAGCCGAAGGATGAATGGGAAAGCTTGAGGGGCTTTAAAGAGCACTGCTCTGATTTAGCAGATGAAATAGAGGAAAGAATAAGAGAATTGGCAGAGAAGGACGCCCCCTTTTTATTGCTGAGTATTGCTCGCTCTCCCAGTTGTTCCTCTGGCGAGGTTTACCGGGGCAAGAGACTCGTTGGGGGTAAGGGAATATTGGTGGAAGAGCTGGAAAAGCGAGTTAAGCTAAATTTTCTGGAGTTCGACTTTAGAAGGGTTTCTTGGTCGCTCCAAAGAATTGAGAAATGTCTGAAGGTTTCGGGAGAATTATGAGTCTAGAAGATAAATTAGACCATCTTCCTGATAAACCCGGAGTGTACATTTTCAATGATAGACATGGACGGGTTCTTTACGTGGGAAAGGCTCTGTCTCTCAAGAAACGGGTGCGTTCGTACTTTGGGGAAGGATGCATATCTACCCGTGTTGGATCACTCCTTTCTCAGCTTCAGGATCTGGAGTGGATTGTTACCGATTCTGAAACGGAAGCCTACCTCTTGGAGTATAATCTGATAAAGCGACATCGTCCCGTGTATAACATCCGCCTCAGAGACGATAAGTCCTATCCTTACATCAAACTCACTACTAATGAGGATTTTCCGAAGGCTTTCCTCACTCGAAACCCCAGGGTCGATGGGGCTCAGTATTTTGGTCCCTACACCAATGTGAAAGCGGCCAGAAGAGCTCTTGCATTAATTCATCGGTTCTTCCCCCTGCGTCGATGCAAGGGAAAATTCAGACTCAAAATCAGGCCCTGTCTTAATTACCACATTAAGGGGTGTACAGCTCCCTGTGTGGATAAGATTGACCGCAGGGACTACCTATCCTTGGTGAGGGGGGTCTCTCTTTTTCTTCAGGGGCACCACAAAAAACTTCTGTCTCAGCTTAAGCAGAATATGGATGAAGCTTGCCGGAAGGAGGAGTTCGAGAGAGCAGCAAAACTGAGAGACTCTATAGCGGCAATTGGGAGAATTGGCCAAACCCAGAAAGTTTCTTCTTTTCCGGGGCAGGACAAAGACTTGATAGGGATCGTATCTGAAAGAGGCGAAGGCTGTGGCGTGGTTTTTCTCATTCGGGAAGGAAAGCTCATTGACAAGAGGCACTTCCTACTAAAGGTGGCTCCGGGGAGTATGGAAAAGGATATACTCACCTCCTTCGTCAAACAGTACTATGCTGAAGTCTCCTTTGTTCCGCCACAGGTACTTTTGCAGGGAGAGACACATGAGCGGATGGCCATAACAAGATGGCTCTCCGTGAGAAGGGGGGGTAGGGTGAACCTGGTGATCCCCAAAAGAGGAAGGAAGTTTAGATTGATGAAGCTACTGGAAAAGAATGCCCATATGCTGCTAAAGCAGGAGAGGCGTGGGGAGACAGGGAAAGCTCTACTTCAGCTTAAGGCTTATATGAACCTTAAGAGAAAGCCTTCAAGAATAGAAGGCTTTGATGTGTCCAATATTCACGGTAGATACCCCACCGGGTCGGTGGTCGTTTTTGAAGAAGGAAAACCCGCAAAATCCGAGTACCGAAGATTTAGAATCAAGGGGGTGAAGGGAATCGACGATTTCGCCATGCTTTCAGAAGTGATAGACCGCCGCTATCGCCGCATAGTGAGGGAGAAAGGGACCCTTCCCCACCTGGTTCTGGTGGACGGAGGAAAGGGACAGGTCTCCTCGTGCCTGAAGATGCTGGGCGATCTTAATTTGGATGATCTTCCTGTGGCAGGGTTGGCCAAAGAACTGGAAGAGGTGTATGTTCCCGGCAGAAGCTCACCGCTCAATATGTCACCAAATTCGGCTGCCCTGAAGCTCCTGCAGGAAATTCGGGACGAGGCGCACCGCTTTGCCCGCAGCTATCATATTAAATCCAGAGGAAGGAGAATCAGGGCCTCATCTCTAGATGAGATTCCGGGCGTGGGTAGAAAGACCAAGGAACTTCTTCTTACCTATCATAAGTCCGTGGACCAAATAAGAAACAAGAGTTGGAGCGAGCTAAGAGAGATCCCTGGAATTGGAGAAAAACGGGCGAGAAAGATTCTGGATTATCTTTCAGGCAACTTAGATGCTTGCACCTCTTCGTAGGGCCATGAAGAATTTCTTGATCATTAAGCCAGACGTATTTTGGTTAGGAGTGGTTGTGTCCGAGAGGAAAGTGGTGAGGCTCTGTTTTTCTTATTCCGAGAAGGGTCTCCGGGAAGATTTAGGGATCAAATCGTGTCAAAAGCCTTCTGCCTCTTCCCTTCTTCAGTCCTTGAAAGACGACCTGGCCGATTATTGGAAAGGGAGGAAGGTGGACTTTTCCGGGTATCTCCTGGATCTAGCCGGTTACTCTCCTTTTTCCAAGAAGGTATGGACCCAAACTCGTCTGATTCCGTATGGAGAAGTACGTTCCTACAGATGGATAGCTGAGGCGATCGGCACGAGAGGATTTCGTGCGGTGGGGCGGGCTTTAGGAAGCAATCCTTTTCCCATCGTTGTGCCCTGCCACAGAGTCATCAATGAAAACGGGGGGCTGGGCGGATTTTCTTCGGGCCTGGCGATAAAGAGGAGACTTTTGAAAATCGAAGGATTCCTGAAGGACTGATGATAAGCTTTTGCTCTTGCCTAAGTCATCGAAGCTATTATAATGGTACAAAGTGTCGGAATCTTTCGGATTCTGACCTCTTAGTGACGTTGCTGCAAAGGATAGGCTATGATTGACAGGATTATAAGGAAAGTTATGGGCACCAAACAGAAAAGGAGTATCAAGAAGCTTCTCCCTCTAGTTGGTGCCACAAATGCGTGGGAGAGAAAGACAAGCAAGCTCTCGGACAAGGCACTGCAAGGAAAAACGGACGAATTTAGAGGCAAAATAAAACCTCTGGTTAGCCGGATCGACAGCCTGAGAAGGGAAGTATCCGAGCTTTCTGATATCGAGCAGGAGAAGGCCAGGGTCTCCCTTCAAGAAAAAAGAAAACAGCTCGATGACCTTATGTATGATCTTCTTCCTGAGGCCTTTTCGGTGGTGCGGGAAGCGGCAAAAAGGACTATAGGCCTTCGTCCCTATGATGAGCAGCTTATGGGAGGAATGATTCTCCACCGGGGAGGTATAGCAGAGATGGCTAATGGTGAGGGTAAAACCCTGGTGGCTACACTTCCTGTTTATCTCAATGCTCTCGAGGGGAAGGGAGTTCATGTAATCACAGTCAATGATTATCTGGCCAGAAGAGATAGAGATTGGATGGGACCGGTTTATGAGTTTCTGGGACTTACGGCAGGGGTTATTCAGAACAAGCTGGATAGTACAAGCAGGAAAAAAGCCTATGAGTGCGATATTACCTATGGTACCAATAATGAGTTTGGGTTTGACTATCTCAGGGATAATATGACCTTGAGGATGGAGGATCAGGTACAAAGGGGTCATCACTATGCTATTGTGGATGAGGTAGATTCTATCCTGATTGATGAGGCTCGGACTCCCCTTATCATATCCGGGCCAGCGGAGAAATCTACCGAGCTGTACGGCAAGATTGATAAATTGGTTCCTCTCTTGAAGGGACGTGAAACCATGGAGGAACGTGAGGAAGAGGACAAAGACACAGATTACGTGTGGAACCCAAAAGATCAGACTGTAGCTCTGACTGAAAAGGGAGTTAAGCGGGTGGAGAAACGCCTGAGAGCTGAGCGTCTTTTGGAAACTGAGAATCTCTACCAGGACGGCCTGGACCTGGCCACCCATGTTAATCAGGCTCTCCGCGCTCACAGACTATTTGAAAAGGATAGGGATTATCTGGTCAAAGATGGAGAGATTGTCATTATCGATGAGTTCACGGGAAGGCTTATGCCGGGGAGACGCTGGAGCGACGGACTTCATCAGGCGGTGGAAGCCAAGGAAGGGGTAATGATCCGCAATGAAAACCAAACCCTGGCTACTATCACACTCCAGAACTACTTCAGGATGTATGACAAATTAGCAGGAATGACAGGGACGGCGGCTACTGAGTCCGATGAATTCTTGAAAATATATAATCTGGAAGTGGTAAGCGTCCCCACTCATAAACCCACCATTCGGGAAAATGTTCCTGACCGAATCTATCAGACGGAAAAGACCAAATTGGAGGCGGTGATCAAAGAAGTCGAAAAGCTTCACCGGGAAGGAAGTCCCGTTTTAGTAGGGACGAGATCAGTGGAAAAATCAGAAGCACTGAGCCGTTCTCTAAAAGAAAAAGGTGTACCTCACACCGTTCTCAATGCCAAGTATCATGAGAAGGAAGCCCAGATAGTGGCTCAGGCTGGTGAGAAGCGAGCGGTGACTATTGCCACCAATATGGCGGGAAGAGGAACCGACATCAAGTTAGGAGAGGGAGTCGAGGATCTAGGAGGCCTTTTTGTCATCGGAACCGAGCGCCATGAATCTCGTAGAATTGATAATCAGCTACGGGGAAGATCAGGCCGACAGGGAGCCCCGGGGACTTCCCAACTCCACGTTTCTCTCGAGGATGAGCTGATGCGTCTTTTTGGCTCTGAAAGAATTGCCAGAATCATGCAGAGGCTGAGGATCCCTGAAGATCAACCCATTGAGCACCCCTGGGTTACCAAGGCCCTGGAAAGGGCACAGGAACAAGTGGAGAGAAGGAACTTCGATATAAGAAAACACCTCTTGGAATATGACGATGTGATGAATAAGCAAAGAGAGGTGATCTACAGGGAAAGGGACAAGGTTTTGCGGGGCGAGAATCTTAAAGAGGATATCCTGGGGATGATGGAGGATGTGATAGATGCACTGCTCAGTGAGTACGCTGATGAGAAAATCCGGCCCGAAGACTGGGACAGAAGGAATCTTTTGGCAAAGGTGAAGTACCACTTTTCCACCGAAATCCCTTATTCTTCCTTAAGCGAGGTTTATGATCGAAAAGAGCTGCAGCAAATTATCTTGGAAGCAGCAAAAAAGAGCTATCAGGAAAAAGACAAAAGACTGGGAGATGAGCTCATGCGGGGATTGGAGAGAATGGCCCTCTTGCATACCATGGACTCGGGCTGGAAAGACCACCTCTACACTATGGACATTTTGAAAGAGGGGATAGGTCTCAGGGGCTATGGACAACACGACCCCCTCA
This sequence comes from uncultured Clostridia bacterium, assembly GCA_964471775.1. Lineage (GTDB taxonomy): Bacteria > Aerophobota > Aerophobia > Aerophobales > AE-B3A > SOJT01. Next base: position 5,374 of record CAYYHL010000015.1, on the reverse strand, counting down.
TCGAATACAAAAGAGAAGCCTATTCAATGTTTGAGGATTTAATTCAGCGGATCAGGCAAGGGGTGGTAGAATTCATCTTCAAGGTAGAGGTTTCTCGAGAGCCAGTGTTTGACAGAGTATTAGTGGGTAGTCCCGAGACTCCTGAGCCCGTTCTCATAGCAAGTGATCGCGAGGCCGGAGAAGTTCATTCTCCTCAGCCAAGGAGCCCTTATCAAAGAAGGACCAAAAAAGTGGGACGAAATGAGCCTTGTCCCTGTGGGAGCGGAAAGAAATACAAGTACTGCCACGGAAGATAAGAAAAGGGAGATAATGGATAGCGAGAGGAATTTCCCAAGAAGGGGGAGGGATTGAAGAGAAGCGGAGCCCAAATCGTAGTGGAAGCTTTGATGAAGCAAGGAGTGGAGGTTATTTTCGGGTTTCCTGGGGGATCAGTAATTCCTCTGTACGACGTTCTTTACGAGACCAACCAGATAAAGCACATCCTTACTCGTCATGAGCAAGCTGCTGCTCATGCAGCCGACGGGTATGCTCGAGCCACAGGAAAAGTGGGGGTCTGCGTTGCTACCTCTGGTCCTGGAGCTACCAATCTGGTTACGGGAATCGCCACCGCCTTTATGGACTCTATCCCTGTGGTGGTCCTTACCGGTCAGGTTCCTACAGGTATGATCGGTAACGATGCTTTCCAGGAAGCTAACATTACGGGGATTACCTATTCTATAGTTAAGCATAACTACCTGGTGAAAGACATCCGTGATCTTGCCCGTATTCTCAAAGAAGCCTTTTACCTGGCCAGCACGGGTAGAAAAGGCCCGGTGCTGGTAGACCTTCCCAAGGATGTGCTCACCAGTAAGACGGAAGCTTCCTATCCTAAACAGGTCAAGATAAGAAGCTATAGTCCCAATTACAAAGGTAACCCGAAGCAGATTCAAAGAGCGGCTAAGGTCATCAACGAAGCTCAGCGACCTGTCATCTATGCGGGTGGAGGAGTAGTTAGCTCCGGTGCCTCAAAAGAGCTTATTGAATTTGCTCATCATACCAACATTCCAGTTACCACTACCTTAATGGGACTGGGAGCCTTTCCCCAGGACGATCCTCTATCTCTGGATATGCTCGGAATGCACGGGACAAGATATGCCAACTACGCTGTTCAAGAGTCAGACCTGCTTATTGCTGTGGGAGCGAGGTTTGATGACCGCATCACTGGCAAAATCTCAGAATTTGCCCCTCACGCCAAGATCATCCATCTGGATATTGATCCTACCGCTATCAGCAAGAATGTCAGGGTGGATATTCCTATTGTCGGTGATGCCAAAGATATCCTCTCACAGCTCCTCCTGAGTGTCAAAAAAGGCGCGAGAAGACGCCGAGAATGGGACAGAAAAATCCAGCACTGGAAAGAAAAGCATCCCCTGAAGTATGATATGAAAGGAGGCCTCAAGCCTCAGTTCATAGTGGAAAAAATATACGAGGCTACCAAGGGAGAGGCTATCATTGCCACTGAAGTGGGTCAGAACCAGATGTGGGCCGCTCAATACTACAGGTTTACCAAACCTCGCACCTTCATATCTTCCGGTGGACTGGGAACAATGGGATATGGATTTCCCGCTTCCATTGGAGCGCAGATTGGCTGTCCTGATAGAGTTGTTTTTGACGTAGCCGGGGACGGCAGCTTTCAGATGAATATTCAGGAATTGGCTACCCTGGTGAATTACAATGTTCCCGTTAAGGTGGCTATTTTGAATAATGGGTATTTGGGGATGGTAAGACAATGGCAGCAACTTTTCTGTGATTCCCGCTATTCTCAGGTAGACCTCAAAGGGACACCCGATTTTGTCAAGCTAGCCCGGGCCTATGGGGCTGAGGGAATCAGGGTAGCAAAGAGTGAGGAAGTGGAGCCGGCTCTGAAGAGAGCCTTGAGTATAGATGGTCCAGTCATCATAGACTTTAGAATCTGTCGTGAGGAAAATGTCTATCCTATGGTACCGGCAGGAGCAAACCTTAGCCACATCATAGAGGGACTGGCCTAGCCAAAAGTTATCCTTTCCCCACCCTATCAGTCTGAACCACCCATTCTTTCCAAAAGCTTGAGGCCCTGGAGCAGTGTCCGTGGAAGGTGGAAGGGCCCTTTCCACAGGGAGCCCTTCAGCGAAAGTGATACTGAGCCGTCCCGATGCAGGTATCCAAACCATTCCCCATGCTCCGGGTCCGGGAAATGGGAAAAGGACCATTGGTACACCTTCTCATACCAGTCAAGATACTTTGTCTCACCGCTTAGATGGTAGGCCAGCAGGAGTGCGTGGAGGGCTTCTGTATGTGGCCACCAAAGCTTCATATCCCATTCAAGTTGTTCGGGAGGCCTACCCTCAATATCAACATAAGACAAGATACCTCCGTATTCCCTGTCCCATCCCCATTCGAGAGACCAGTTCAGGATGTCTAAAGCGGTCTTAATAAGAGAGGAGTCACCTCGATCGTGCCCCTCCTGCATTATGAACCACGCTGTCTCAATTGCATGACCTGGATTGACGCACCTTCCCTCCGGTGAGTCAAGCTCTCTACCGGTGGCATCAACAGTTTCAAGTAGAGCACGCTTTTCGCGTTTCAAAAAGTGATTCATGATTTGATCGAGCGCATCATCGATTACTTCTTTATACAGCGGGTCAGAGTCTACTTGCTGGAGCTCTGTGGTTGTGTTCAAGAGAACCATCGGCATACCGTGCGGCTTGACTGTACGCGTTTGGGGCAAAACTTCCGGGGAGAGGCTGCCGGGTCTTCGGTAGAGATTGATCACCAGTCGGTAGAGGTTCTTGGCTCGCTCAAGCGCTTTCTTGTCCCCGGTAGCTTTCGCGTATTCGGCGCAGGCGATGACACCAAAGGTCTCGGTGTAAAGGTAGGGGTGCTTCCGAAGTGGACGCCCATCCCTGGTAACGGCGTAGAACATGCGTCCATCTGTATCAAAACCATACCTCATGATGAAGTCAAAGCCGTGCCTTGCGGCATCGAGCCATTCTTTCCTCGACTCAAGCGTGTTGTAGAGTTTGGAAAAAAGCCAGGTCTCCCGGCACTGAACCCACATACCTTTGTCGGTGTTGAAAACGGATCCGTCTCGGTCCAGGCAGTGCAGGTAACCACCGCATTCCTGATCCAGCGAATGTCTTAGCCAGAATGGAACGACATCATCCAGCAACGAGTGCCGATAAACCTCGTACAACTCCTCGCTTCTCTTTTGTTCCATCTTTGTCTCCTTTTGCTGATATAGGCTGTCCTGGCCAACTCTTTACGCCCGTCCAATCTCGGTCTTTTGAAAAACGAACTCTTACCCCATGGTCTAGCCGAAAGGTCCCTTGCCATGGAAGGGCTTCGCTGCTGTTCCCTGTTGGTACTTTTTCTCTGATTACCTGGTGATCAAGTCACCTATTCTATCAAAATTCTGAGTTAGTGATGGATAGAGGGAACGGTAAATCTCGTAGTATTCATCGTAGACCGTCACATTTTCTCTGGTGGGCTTGGTCCGCGAGGTAGTGAGAATCAGGTCATCACAGGCTCCCTCGACGCTGCCATAAGCCCCGGTACCTACACCAGCTAAAATGGCAGCACCAAAGGCAGCTCCCTCGGTTACATTGAGTGTAGCCATTTCCAGGTTCATAATATCTGCCTGCATCTGCCTCCAGAGAGAAGAACGAGCTCCTCCCCCCAGGGCTCGAGCCTCTTTGACAGAGATCCCCATATCTCTGATGATCTCAAGAGAGTCCCTCAGCCCAAAGGCCACCCCTTCAAGGATCGACCTGATCAGATGTGCCTTTTGGTGCCTCAGGGTTAGACCAAAGAATACCCCCTTTGCATTGGGATCAGCATGAGGAGTTCTTTCTCCGGCTAGATACGGAAGAAAAATGAGTCCCTCACATCCTGGCTGCACCGTGGAGGCTTGTTCAACCAATACCTCGTAAGGATCAAGGTTCCTTTTTCTTGCTTCCTCTACTTCTTCAGCACCAAGATTGTCTCGAAACCAGCGCAAAGATCCACCAGCCGAGAGCATCACTCCCATGACGTGCCATTTGCCAGGCACTGCGTGACAAAAGGTATGCACCCTTGTTGATGGATCCACTTTCACCTTCTCACTGAAGGCAAAAACAACTCCCGAGGTACCAATGGAGGAAGAGACCATACCTTCCTTAACAATGCCGCTCCCCACTGCCGCCGCAGCATTGTCTCCTCCTCCTCCGACTACAGGGGTGCCGACCTTGAGTCCGGTTAGGCGGGAAGCGTCTCTCGTTATTTTGCCACTAATCACTGGAGACTCAAAACACTCTGGCATCAAATCCCGATCAACGTCAAGTTCTTTTAAGATCTCATCAGACCATCTTCTTTTCTTTACATCCAGGAAAAGGGTCCCCGATGCATCCGAAACTTCAGTGGCAAAACTTCCTGTTAACCTGAATCGAATGTAATCTTTGGGCAGGAGTATCTTGAAGGTTTTCTCATAAACCTCAGGCTCATTGTCCCTTACCCAGATCACCTTGCCGGCAGTAAAACCGGTTAGTGCGGGGTTACAGGCAAGATGTATCAAGCGATCCTTGCCAATCTTCTCGGTGATATACTCACACTCTTTGGCCGTCCTCTGATCACACCAGAGAATGCAGGGGCGAAGCACCTTATGATCTCTACCTAAGAAAACAGCCCCGTGCATCTGCCCGGAAAGTCCAATTCCTTTGACGTCTTCTGCCTTGATTTTGGAATCACTCAATGCCTTATTGACTGATTCTACTGTGGCTTTCCACCAATCCTCAGGATTCTGCTCGGCCCAGTTAGGTCTCGGCGTATGAAGGGGATACTCCTGGACATTGCTCGAGGTAATCTTCCCGGTCTCTTCGATTAAGATGGTCTTCGTTCCTGTTGTTCCTACATCTACACCCATTAGGTAAACCATATCTAGCCTCCAATCTCACATCCTACTTAGCTAAAATAATTCTTTTGTCAAGAGGTATCTCGGCACGATTTTCCCTTGCTCCACAGGAACCTTCTTCCCGCCTTCGACGCGGCACGCATGTCCCGAATGTCACTTCGGAAAAATGTGCGTCAAAACGAGCAAGAACAAAGCTCCTTCTCTCTCGCACAATAATACTTTCCTGGTGGTATGAAGGCAGCTGCGTTAAATTGACTTTGAGACAAGGCTATGGCAAAATGGACAGATTGTTCAAGAACTCAGTAAAAGATCTGTAGTAGCTCACAGGAAGGACAAGAAAAAAACGTAAAGGAGCTGTTCTCATGACGAAAAGCGAAATCTACTACTTTGAGGAACCGGGACCTAAGAATACCGAACAGACTATAAACATAGCCCACAGCAGGGCTAAGGAACTAGATATTGATCAAATAG